>NZ_JBMDWJ010000268.1:0-7432 GCF_048595215.1 Siphonobacter sp. | reverse complement strand
GGAACTTGTGGTGGCTGCAAATGGCAACACGTACAGTACGAAACCCAACTGGATTTTAAGACCCGTCAGGTACGCGATTCGTTGGAACGACTGGCGAAAATTCCGCATCCGGGCATCCGACCTATTATTGGTTCAGCCCACGAATATGGCTACCGGAATAAATTAGAATTTACTTTTTCGACCAACCGCTGGTATACAGATGCCGAGATTGCCTCGGGTGAGACGCTGGAGCGGCGAGCGGCGGGCTTCCACATCCCCAAACGTTTCGACCGAATTCTGGATATTATGCAGTGTCATTTGCAGCCAGAACCCTCTAATGCGATTCGTCTGGCCATCAAGCATTACGCGGAAGAACGCGACTGGGCTTTCTATGACCTCATCAAACACGAAGGATTCGTGCGTAACGTGGTCATCCGAACGGCCAGTACGGGCCAGGTGATGGTGATTGTACAGTTTGGTCAACCCGACTGGGAAAAGATTGACGAACTCATGCGTTTCCTTCAGGAACAGTTCCCAACGATTTCGTCCTTACACGTTGTCGTCAACCAGAAGGTCAATGATACCTTTCAGGATCAGGACATCATTCACGTCGCCGGCACGCCGTACATTGAAGAATCCATGGAAGGGCTGATCTTCCGCGTTGGCCCCAAGTCTTTTTATCAGACGAATTCAGAACAGGCGTACGTCCTTTACAAAATAGCCCGCGATTTTGCTCAACTGAAAGGCGACGAGCTGGTTTACGATTTATACACGGGCACCGGAACAATTGCCAACTTTGTGGCTCACCAAGCCCGCAAAGTAGTCGGTATTGAGTACGTACCTTCGGCAGTTGAAGACGCCAAAGTCAATTCCGAGATCAACGGCGTGGCCAATACTTCCTTCTACGCCGGAGACATGAAGAAGCTGCTAAAACCCGACTTCTTCGCTGAGCATGGCAAACCCGACGTAATCATTACCGATCCCCCACGGGCGGGCATGGATGCGGATGTAGTAGAAGCCATTCTGGAAGCCGCTCCGCAACGCATTGTCTACGTGAGCTGCAATCCGGCTACGCAAGCCCGCGATGTAGCGATGATGGCCGAGCAGTACGAAGTGAAAGCCGTACAACCAGTAGATATGTTCCCGCACACACATCACGTAGAGAACGTCATGTGGCTGGAAAAAAAGAGTATCTAAATTACGAGTACCAACGAAAAAAGGCCTAAACGTTAGGCCTTTTTTCGTTGGTACAGATACCTGATCGTTTGATCTGTTTCAGTCCAACCGCTTCGGGCCTGAGACGCTTATGTAGGATTAATTTAATAAATTAGCCCGATCATCCGTCAGTCATTAAATAAGCACCGTAACGTGCGGTAGTCATGAAACGTATTTTGCGTATCCTTACCCAGTTGAATCTCAATACCATCCGATTCAACTTCAAGTATTTACCCTTTAGCCAAGCTATTCGTTTTCCGGTTTTCGTTGCCAAGCAAGTGTATCTGAGTAATCTCCAGGGTGAGATAAAAATTGAAGGACATTTGTGGCCTGGAAAGATAAAAATCGGCTACGGTGAAATTGGAATATTTGATAAGCATAAATCCCGCTCTATTTGGCAAGTTGCCGGCAAAGTAGTATTCAAAGGAGCCTGTAACCTTGGACACGGATCTAAAATTTCCGTAGGTGATCACGGGGAAATTATTTTCGGAGAAAATTTTTCAATTACGGCCGAAAGTTCTCTGATCTGTTACAAGAAAATTACGTTTGGATCAAGTTGTGTACTTTCCTGGGATATTCTTATCATGGATACCGACCTTCATTCCATTTATAATGCTCAGGGTGAACTTATCAATGCTCCTAAAGAAATTCGTGTAGGCGATCACGTCTGGATTGGCTGTCGGTGCACCATTTTAAAAGGAACTAGGATTGGTTCAAATAGCATCGTAGCCGCGGGCACTACCATCAACAAAACGCTTCTTAACGAAAACGTCATTTTAGGCGGAAGCCCAGCTCGGGTGTTGAAAGAAGAGGTCTCCTGGCAGGTATAAACGCTCACACATTCAATTTTCCGTATTTACGAGAAGCAATTTGTACTATTTCCCGAATGTCATGGTCTTTGATAAAGAACCATTGCAGTACCATGTACATGACTACACTTCCACTGACTGTAACGACCAATACAGTCAGTGTATCTTCCGTGTATAGGTAAGTAAGATTACGGATGCCAAAAAAGAGAAATCCAACCAGAACATTCTGTAACAGGAGTTTCCAGGGAAACGTTAGTTTAATTAATCGCTGTGAAAAGATAAACAACAATAGCGTGACTATACTTTCGGTCAATACGGTACTGATGGCACTGCCGATGTGATGGTAAATGGGAATCAGGATTAAATTGAAAACTACGCAGACCGCTACACCTGCCAGCGAAGCAAACATGATGTATTTCTCTTTATTGAGCGGAATTAGGATTTGGTAGTAGATCTGAGCCAGGCTAATAATAATCACGACACTCGCCAGAATTTTCAGTGATAATGCGGCCTCGGCGAAATCTTTACCCGAAATTAACATGACCAATTCTTTCGATAAGCAAATGATTCCTAAGGCCAGCGGAACACTGATTAAGAGCGAAAAACGGAGGGCTTTATTCAATAAAAGGGTTGCTTCATCCCGTTTGTTTTCGTTCAGTAAATTGGATAATCGGGGTAATAACACGCCCACTAAAGAGCCAATAATTATCAAAAATAACTTACTGATTTTCAGTGAAGCTGCGTAAAAGGCAACCTGCATACGTGTCGAAAAGAATCCTAATAAAACGGTATCCATGAGCACGTACAGACTGGTAATAATCGTAATCGATAAGAGAACTAATAATTGCTTGATATGCGGAACCAGCAATAGATTTTTCCATCTAAAGTTTACATATCTCCTCGCGAAGTACATATTGATGATTGCCGTAACGACCAGACTGAATAAGTTAATTCCGTAGTAAATAGACTTGTCATCCGGACTTTTAACAAACAGAAATAATAAGGCAATACAGAAAACCCGTATGGCTAGTGATCGAAAAACGATGATTTTAAAATTCTCATTACCAGTAAAGAGCCATTCAATCGTAAATACATTACTGATCACAAACCCTATTCCGATTTTACACAGCGTTAAGTCCGTGTGTAGCTTGGCAACGTTGATGGCCAACAGCCAGTAAAGCAGGGCCATAATCATCGAAATCAGGAAATGGATCGTTAGCAGCTCCGAAAAGAGCTTACTCATTTTTTCCTTGTCCTGCCGTACTTTAGCAATTTCACGCACGCCGTAGATAGGAATGCCCAGAGCACTGAATAGCATAAAGTACTGCGTGAGATTCTCAACGAAACTTACCGACCCCATCCCTTCCGGAAGTAACACCCGCGAAGCGTACGGAAAGGTGATTAACGGCAGTAGTAACTGGCTTGCTGAGAGCAAGAAATTATAAATAAAATTTTTTCCAATTGTACGATCCATAGGTGGGGTTAGCGAGTATCGAGCTGCGTAAGCGAATCCTAGCACTAAAAGTACTGAAAAGTTTACAGGAATTTTTCAAAATCCCTAACCCATTTTGCTGTATTTTTATTAATCGTACGTAAGTATTAGTTACTAGTCGTTTGCATTGGTCATAAAAAAGGCCAGTAAGTGTCTATTGCACTCACTGGCCTTTACCTGTAATAAGGTTATATTTAGAAGGGTACGTCGCCCATATTGGTACTGAAACTACCAAATTCGCCCGGTGGTGGGGTCTGCGTCTGCTGATTGACCTTGCTACCAAACGTTTTTGCCGGTGCTTGATTCTCAAAGGATCCAATCGAGTCGCTGGTTTCTACGGTGTTGAAACGCGGAGCTTCAATCATCGAGAAATCGCCCCCGCCCAGATCCGCGAACTTAGTAAACTTGTTAATAAACCGAAGTTGTACCGTTTCCGTCGAACCCGAACGGTTTTTACCAATGATCACTTCGCCCACACCGGTAGTAGCCTGACCGTTCTCATCCTGCGTAATTCCGTAGTATTCGGGTCGGTAGAGGAACATAACCATATCGGCATCCTGCTCGATGGAGCCCGATTCCCGTAAATCCGAAAGCTGGGGTTTCTTTTCTCCCCCCCGCGTTTCTACTGCCCGGCTCAACTGGGACAGGGCAATTACGGGTACGTTCAATTCCTTGGCCAAGTTCTTCAGAGCCCGCGAAATCGAGGCAATTTCCTGTTCACGGTTTCCGCCACCTTTGCTACTATCCCCCTGCATCAATTGCAGGTAATCGATGACTACTAGCTGAATGTCGTGTTGTTGTTTCAGACGGCGGCACTTGGCCCGCAATTCCAAAATGGAGAGAGCGGGGGTATCGTCAATAAAAATCGGAGCCGAGTTCAGTTTACCAATCCGGGCGTGCAACTGAGCCCACTCGTGATTAGCGAGACTTCCTTTCTTGATTTTTTCACTTTCGATCTCTGCCTCCGCTGAAATCAGACGATTCACCAGCTGTACGGAAGACATCTCCAGCGAGAAAATAGCCACGGCCTGATTCCAGTCAACCGCTGCATTGCGGCAGGCGGACAGAATAAAGGCCGTTTTACCCATGGCCGGACGAGCCGCGATAATGATCAATTCGGATTTCTGCCAGCCGCCCGTCACGCGGTCCAGAGCGGTAAAGCCGGACGCTACGCCCGTTAGGCCATCCTGGAGGTGTTTCTTGGCTTCGAGTTCTTCCAGAGCTTGCTTTACGACCGCATTCATGTCCGAGAAATTCTTCCGAATGTTCGATTCAGAAATGCGGAACAAGTCCTGCTCGGCTTTATCAAGCAGATTAAATACGTCGGTAGTATCCTCGTAAGCCAGCTTGAGTACTTCATTGGACGAAGTAATCAAATCCCGCTTGATGGAATTCTCGGCAATTTTGCGAGCGTACGCTTCCACGTTCGCCGCCGAGCTGATCCGGCTGGTAAGCTCCGCCAGATAGGCCGATCCCCCCGAAAATTCGAGCGTACCGTCATTCCGCAAGCGTTGCGTTACCGTTAATAAGTCAACGGGTTCGGAATTATTAAAGAGCGTGAGTACCGCCGAAAAAATCTTCTGGTGGGCTTCGCGATAAAAACTTTCCGGCTTCAGGATGTCCACGACGTTGGTCAGAGCATCCCTTTCCAGCATAACCGCTCCCAACACGGCTTCTTCCAAATCAACGGATTGCGGGGGTATCTTTCCTAAGCCCGTATCCAGCCAGCGATTACCGTTGGCAAGTCCTCCTACTGAAGTCGTTGGTTTTCTTGCAGTTATGTTTTTTCGTTTATCGTCCATACTTACAATGTTACGCAAATAGAGGGTCTAATTTACAGGATGGTCCTGCATTTTTTTATGCGGAATCGATAACTTCCTGATACTGAAAATTGAACGAAAGAGCGGCTTTACTGGTTTTAAAAAAATAACAAATAAGCCTGCAAATCGTTAGAAAAAAAGATTACTTTGGGCAAAGAAACGATTCACAAAACCTCTTCATAGTTTGATCGAAAAAACCATCACACTCGACGAAGTTTCCTTAGTTGATTTTTTAGGCGTCGAGAATACGAATATCCGGGAGCTCTCAGCAGCTTTCCCGATGAGTAAAATTATTTCGCGGGGTAATGAAATTACCATTCGCGGTACTTCGTCAGAAATCAATCGTATCACCGAAATTCTGGAGTCACTCCAGCAGCATTATTTACGTTACGGGAAGATTACCTCCGACAACGTGAAATCCTACCTTGATCAGACCGAGGATGAGCCGGTAGCCACTGCCGTTCCAACGGACGACGATGTGTTTCTCTACGGAAACAAAGGCGTCGTCATTCGGATGAAAACGGCCAACCAGCTGGCCATGGTTGAAGCGGCGGCGAAACACGACATTGTGTTTGCGGTAGGTCCGGCGGGTACGGGTAAAACGTATACGGCCGTTGCCATTGCTGTAAAAGCTCTCAAAAACAAGGAAGTACGTAAAATCATCATCACTCGCCCCGCCGTAGAAGCCGGTGAAAATCTGGGCTTCCTGCCGGGTGATCTGAAGGAGAAAATTGATCCGTACCTACGACCGATCTACGATGCTCTGGATGATATGATTCCAGCGGAAAAACTGAAACTGTACATCGAGAACCGGACCATCGAAATTGCTCCGCTGGCCTACATGCGGGGTCGTACCCTCAACAACGCTTTTATTCTGTTGGATGAGGCTCAGAATACGACGACGATGCAGTTGAAGATGTTCCTGACGCGGATGGGTCCTACGTCGAAAACCATTATTACTGGTGACCGGACGCAGGTGGATCTTCCAACCAAAATGAAATCAGGACTCAGCGAAGCCCTGGGCATTTTGGATGGCGTACCTGGTATTGGTTTTATTCAACTCGATGGCCGGGATGTGGTTCGTCACAAGCTGGTTCGTCTGATTATTGAAGCCTACGAAAAGTCGGAAGCTACGCATGAGTCCAGAAAATAAACAATCGTACTATTTCTGTAAAAAGCCGCTCTTATGCGGCTTTTTGCTTTGCCTGCTCAGTGTCTCCACCACCTGGGCCCAACGCGTACGAGACTGTGCATTTTCGCCTGTTTATCAGCAGCAAGTGCAAAAAATGAAGGCAGCGGCCGTACGGCGACAGGCTTTTGAGGATTCCATTCAGGCCTTTGTGGAGCAACGGAAAAACCGGGGTGGCCGTACCGCTGACCGGATCATCCGGATTCCGGTGGTCGTTCACGTCATTCATAATACGGCGGATTCAAACCGAATCGGTGGAACGGGCAATGCCAATATTTCAGTAGCTCAGATTGAATCACAGATTCGGGTGCTTAACGAAGATTACCGCCGGCAGGAAGGCACGCGGGGCTATAATACCAATCCCGTGGGAGCGGATATGGAAATTGAGTTTTACCTGGCCAACCGCGATCCGAATGGAAATCCTACCAACGGAATTCTTCGTCGCTACCGGAATCAGGCCGTTTACAATATTCAGTCCGACCTCGAAACCGTCAGTGCCCTTAGCTATTGGCCTTCCAATCGCTATTTGAACATTTGGGTCTTGCCGGATATTCGTAACTATCTTGGTTACGGGCAGTTTCCGGCTTCTACGTCCGTGGAAGGCTTAAACGCTTACTATGAAGATTTCCCGCAAACCGACGGCGTGTTCATCGCTCACCAGTATTTTGGGGATACGGGGAATCTGGCTGATGAGACCTACAGTTATGGCCGTACGCTTACGCACGAAGTCGGTCACTGGCTGGGTTTGATTCATACCTGGGGAGATGAGTACTGCGGGACGGATTACTGCGATGACACGCCGCCCACCGAGTCGGCGAACAACACGCGGTTCTGTAACGATCGGTATTCAACCTGCGTAAGCGGTCAGAGCACCCGAAACATGATCGAGAATTTTCTCGACTACTCCCCCGACGCCTGCATGAATACC
>NZ_JBMDWJ010000267.1:0-30820 GCF_048595215.1 Siphonobacter sp. | reverse complement strand
TACCTACCGACAACCCCTAACCCTTGAGACCGGGGAAGTATTGAATTGGGCACTCACCGAGCCCGACGGCTACCCACTCTTCTGGGACCACACAAGCCACTAAATTATTTTAAAACCTACCACTTAAAACGGAAAAACCTTACAATGGCAGCTCCACTCAACAACAATTATGCTGAGGGTCAAGGACGACCTACAGCATACAAACCGGACTACGATGACCAAGCCTATCGATTGTGTTTGCTTGGCTTTACAGACGAACAGCTTGCTAGCTACTTTGAAGTGACAGGACGAACCATAAACAACTGGAAAGCGGAACACCCAAGTTTTTTTCAGTCCCTAAAAAGGGGGAAGTTGATTGCCGATGCCCGTGTAGCTGAATCACTATTTGAGAGGGCAATAGGATATTCACACCCAGACCTCGACATCAAAGTGATCGATGGGAGGATCGTAAAGACCGAGATTACCAAACATTACCCGCCCGACACTACAGCCGCTATTTTCTGGCTCAAGAACCGGCAAAAGGCTCTCTGGCGAGACAAGGTAGATGTCGAGAGTAATGTCAAAATCAAGAACCTTCCGGCATGGCTTCAGCCGGATACTTCAGAAGATAGCTCAGACTTTCCCACTACCACCCCTTAAAACGATTCCTCAGCACTATCATTCCACTACTACAGTGGATTCACAACCATGAAATTTCAAAAAGGACACGAAAAACGCGGAGGACGCCAAGCAGGCACTCCGAACAAAGCCACCACAGATATTAAAGCCCGAATTAAAGCCTTTATCGATGAGAAGTTTGATAGCATCACGGACTCACTTGAGATGATGGATCCTAAAGATCGGGTTGGAGCTTACCTCAAGCTACTAGAGTATATCCTACCCAAACAACGGGAAACGAAGATTGACATCTCCAGTTTGTCAGAAGAAGAAATAGACGAGCTCCTGAATAAGGCTATGGACAAATTAGGTGACGAAGATTAAAAGCTAAACCAATAACCCCAAAACATATATGAACCGCAGCGAAAAACTACAAACCCTTGAACTAGCCCTTTCCGGTAATACGTCCCGGCTAGAACGATTAAAAGAACAGAAGCGGCGTGAAGCCTTGCCCTTCATAGCAGTTTGGGGCATTCTCTCGTTTTATGATGCCCCAGTTGAATTGCTAGGTCACGAAGTGTATTTCAGTAATCATCCTTCTCGGAGAAACGAAACTCTTTACTCGCTCCAACATTACCTTGACTATTTCCGAAGTCTAAGCTCCGAAGAATTGCGGGGACCGTTGCCTAGAGGAAGCATGCTTATACAGTCCTCAACCAACGCTCTTGATCATATAGCACTTGATTATATCGGAATAACAGGTACTGATCATGAAGAAAGGTATACTACAGGTACCATAGCAGACCTTAAACGCTTCAACCTTTCGAATAGCCGTCCTGTGTTAGGAGAGGGAATTGTGCCAGACGTCCACTTCATCCCGATCCTGCTTTACCTAGATAAAAATGAGTTTGACTGGTTTTCACAACGTCCCTTTATCGCATGAACCGCAAACAAAAAGAAGAGGCCCTAGTCGCCTTCTTAACAGGGGATTACTCCCGGGTCAACCAAATCATGGAAGCCAACAAACCCCCTCTGATTGTGCAGGGCGACGAAACCCAGCAGGGGGACTACTTGAAAGTTTCGGTTCGCACGGCTGGCAACAATTCCTCTGGGAAAGAACTAGAAGCCCACGACAAGCTAACCAAAGCGGAATTCGATTCACTGCTTAGCCGGGCTAAAAAGAAAGGGCATCCTTCGATTCTGCTTTTCACGGACAATAGTCTGCACTCCTAACGCTCAAAACGCTCAACTACCACAATGGCTATCTCAGATCTTATCTATTCGCCTACAGGGTTACCAACACTTACAGGTCAGCTCTATGAAGAACTTCAGACTTATTTTGAGCTCGAAGCGGAGGTTGCTGGACAAACGCTCCTTATTGACATAGCTGAACCAGTGGGCTGGGACCAGGTAAAACTGATTCATCGTCGGAGTAAAGAGTATCACGGCTTCACCAGCGAATACCTGACTTCTGACATTGAATTGACTTTTGACTGCCCCGCGGGCTATTCGTTTATCAATGACCGCTATGAAGCTAACGGCTCAGATGCAGAGATCATCTTCCGGACGGGCGTTATTTATCAGGGAGAGAAGCATCCTGAATTTGAGTCAAAGCTTGATCTAAACCTCTACCAAAATGAGAATGATCAAATCACCTGCACTGCCCTAAGAAAATCGGTTTCCGAAATCATAAATAATCGGAATGACACGCAACTGGATTTTCTGGAAGCAAAAGATTTGGACAGCAATTCAATCCCGCCACTAGTGCCGGAAACAATTCTTTTGCATTCCCAGGCGATTACCGAAAAGTTTGCCGCCTCCATCAAAGAGCCTCAGGAAGCTGATCTGTTCAAGTCCAAGGATGGAACGCTATACATTCAGTTCCCGACTGACGAACCGAGCGTAACGCAGATCAAAGAGTCTTTTGGCCAGCCTATTGGTATTTCTGAGCTGAATCCCTTGGAGACTGGTAACTGCCTAATCAAGTTCGCAGCCGGCGGTTTGATTGATATTTCCTTGCACTTTTCGCTTAGCTGGACATTCAAGATGACGCCTCGACGTGTAGGAAATATTTTCAATCCAAAGAACATTACGTCCTATCGACTGGAGGCTCAGATTCTACAAAAACTCACAACCGGGCAAGTGAATACGTTTAGTGTTGGAACGCCCCTGACGGGAGCACCTAACAACAAAGAGGTATACATAGCCAACTATGCACTTGATAGCTACAGAACTACTTTAAAGGTGAACAATGGGGATGAGCTGTACGTATTGGTTAAGTGGAGCTATGAGCATAATGCTAACGACCTGCGAAGCTCGGAAGGGTATGTAACCGTCTTTGACTTCGGCATTGATATTACAGCTAAAACCGAATCGGCTTCCTCGACTTGCCAAGGCTTCCTAGTAGGCAACGTATTAGAACGAGCCATTCAAAAAATGACGGGTAAGTCGGGTTTGCTCAGAAGCAATTTTTATTCGCTCTCTGGAGATGAGCAGGCTGTAGCAGGCTGCGGGGCCAATCGAATCATTGCCTCAGGAGCCTTGATCCGGCAAACGCCCATCGAAAAAGCTAAAATGCCCACGTCCTGGAAAGAGGTACTGGACTCATTAGTAGCTATTGATGGTATAGGGGTAGGCTGGGAGCAGGAAGAAGGCTTTGGCGAAACGATTCGCATTGAACCCAGGGAGTACTTCTACCAAAATAAGGAGCTACTTGCCTTGGATGGAGTAGGCGAGTACAAACTTGAAGTAGCCAAAGAATACTTACCTAACAAGCTCACGGTCGGTTATACGAAATATCAGGATGAGAAAGAGACCCAGTTAGATGAGATAAACGGGGAGCATGAATACGCTACACCTATCCGAACGAACAAGCTTGATCTGGAGCTTCGTTCAAAGCTTATCGCGTCGGGTATCTTAATTGAACTTACTCGGCGTGCCCAATGGAAGGAAGATAGCACAGACTCCTCCACTTACGATGATGAACCATTTATCATCGACGTGACAGGAGCGTCAGCGTATTCGGCTCACATGATCTTCGTTCCGGAGATATTTATTCCCGGCACGTTTGATCTAGTAGATACTTCCCGCATTGTTCAGGTGGATTCGATGGTATTCGGGTTTACAAAAGGGCAAACCGTCGTATTTAGCGGCGTCGGGGCTAATGCGGGCATCTACACGCTTGTCGAAGTAGGTTCCATCAGCAACCAAGACGGTCAGTATGGTTATTTACTTACGCTGGATCGCTACCTAGAGCACTACGACGGCATAGGTGAATTCTATCTACCGGGCACAACCCTGCAAGCCTTGCGAGACGAGCCCTTCAAGTCGGTTTACGGTACGGTTGATTCCTCCTCTACGTACAACTTACTTCTAACGCCCAAACGCATGATGCTGGCGAATTCAAGCTGGCTGGCTGGTATGGGAGCTTATAAACCCAGTGACCGGCCATTTAAAGCCACAAGGGTTCGTTATAACAACACGCTTCGGACAGTGCTCAAAGAAGAATGGCTTTGTGAACGCGGGGATGTAGACAAGCTCGAGGTAGAAGAAGGTGCTGATCTGGAGTTAATTCGGTTAGGCGACCCCCTTTTCGTACCCGAATGGATCACGTTCACGTGTGATATGAAGGTGCAGCAGGTCAGAAGGTTATTCAATGCCTTAAGAGGGCTGGATGAGGGTTCTAATTATGGCTATATTAGTGTAAAGAACAATCAGGGTAAGGTGGTTACGGGCTGGCCGTACGAAATTGAGTTCGACCCAACAAATGGCAAAGCCAACTTTAAGCTTCTCCGCAGATTTGAAGTTTTAGGTTTTGACTTGGAGCAAGCTTGTGCAGACTTTGCTAACTATACGTTTGATGACTGGACGGCCAAGTATCCAGGCGTAAGCATTGAGCGATGCCGATTTAATAACTTCGAGTAGTATGCTCACAGTGATTTTGAGAACTTATCAACACTTTAAAACATAAACCCATATGCTATCCGAGGAAGAAATGAATGAACAGATGAGTCGCATCGTGGTAAACTACGCTAGCGATCGGGATGTAAAGAACCTTGAAGAAAGTATTTCTAAGGTTTTCCTTAACTACATCAACCCGCCGTCACGACCTAAACTGCATAAAGAAATGGTTAACATTTTCTCATTGATGGTTCAAGCTGCCGTCCCTTCAGAAGGGATTATATAAGCTACAGAAAAGCCTGCCTCGGCTAACGTCCCTATAAGGCCCTGGTAGACTTTACAACTAGTGACGCTTTCATTAATTTAGTAACGACGACGCGACAAACTCCGATAGCTAACCCTGTTTAGCATGTCGGCAATTATAAGACCCGAGGACTTATACAATGAGTCCGAATTCCAACAATCCCTAAAAAACCTGCAAGCTTCTCACGCAGGATTATCGAAGGCTATCATAGCCGAGGTTCGTCAAACAGCCAAGGAGTACGTTTCTCTCCGAAAGGAAATTCAAGGGCTAGCCAATTTAGTCAGCAATGTCAAGCTAGGACCGGGAGCGGTTAAACAGCTCACAGGGCTTAACGAGGAAATTGAAAAGAATGGCAGGCAACTTGAAAAGTCCAGAGCCAAAATTAAGGAGCTCAATGACGCTTACCGTACTAACTCAGATTTCGTAGAAGGAGCTAGGGAAGCTGTCACCCGTCTTCACAACGAAATTAGGCAGCTCAATGAATCAGGCGAGGATGAGCGTAAAACGATCAACAAACTCAATAACGAGCTTCGCCAGTATCAGACAGCTATTAAGACGGTGGAAACGGCTCAGCGGGCCGCAAAGAAATCCATTGACGATACGCGTGGAGCTTATTCGCATCTTAGCAAACAAACTAAGGATTTAAAAAGCGATCTCAACAGTCTAAGCGGTGCTACAGGCTCAGTCTCAAGTTCACTAAGTAAAAGTACGAAGGTGGCTTCGGCTATGCAGGAGCAAATCCTTCGCAACACCCAAGCCCTTAAAGGACTCAATACTCAAACCGCCACAAGTAGAGCAGGCTTTGATGGGTTTGCTGGTAGTCTAGGAAAGGCAAAAAGCTCTCTATCCCCAGTACTAGGTTCACTTACTGCTTTATCTTCTGGAATTATAGGAGTTAGTTCAGCTTTTGAAGCTCTTCAATCTTCTGTGAAGGTGATCGCAACGATGGAGCGGCAAAACTTCGCCCTTCGGAATGCTTCATCTTCGACGGCCGAGTTCAATAAAAACCTTCAACTAACCCGCAAGATTGCTCTGTTAACAGGAGCCCCGCTTGACGACACGGTTGATGCTCTGCGTAAGTTCACGGGAGCTACCCGAGGTACCTCAATTGAGGGAGATAAGGCCCGACGGATTTTTGAAGCCTTCTCGAATACCTTCACGGCCAACGGTGCCAGTGCTGACGAGTTCACCCGGGCGACCAAGGCTCTTTCGGACATGATGTCCAAAGGTACGGTGTCGGCAGAAGAATTGAAGGGCCAGCTCGGGGACGCTCTGCCTGGAGCGGTTCGCATTTTTGCCGAAGCCGCCGGGGTATCTCAACGCGAGCTTTTGAAAATGATGCAAAACGGCGAAATCCTAGCCGAAGACATCTTGCCGAAAGTGGCCGCTCAGCTTGAGAAGACTACGGGTACCAATGCTCAAAAGAACCTACAGACGATTTCAGGGAGCTGGGAACAGGTAACTACGAACGTGAAGCTACTGATCGAGGCCATGAATAACGATGGCGTTATCTCAGGCTTCTTTTCAAGGTTCAATACGGGGCTGGGCAGTATTTTAACCAATATCCGAAACATCGTCAAAGACCGGGCCTACGGTCAGCTATTCAAGAATGCACTGGCTAACCCTCTTTCGATGTCTACTTGGGCGGGAGCTATTGCCACGATTAATCAGACCGGGCAACAAGCAGCCGCCAACCTAAAGCCCGCCGAGCAACAGGCTAACGTGTTTAACACCTTCCCTACGTGGTCTTCGGGTGCTCAGCAAAAACAGATCGCAGGGCAAAAGAAAGCACTTGACGAACAAGTGGCTATCCGCAAAGGCTACGAAGTTGAGCTAAAGAAGCAGCAGGAAATGTTCAAGGCGGATCCTACGGCCTATTACCATAAAGCCGAGATAGCCAAATGGGATCGCCTCACCAAAGAAGCCAAAGCCAAAGAAAATGCTATTCTCAGGGGATTACAGTATTTTGAGAATGCTCAGCGTAAGGTCCAGACAGTTGGCTTGGGCGTACCAACCGATAAAAGTTCGCCAAAAAAGACTGTGGCTTCGGTTCGCTCTCAAATTGATAGTATCCCCAATGCTCTAATTGGATCCAATGGGAAAGCAGAACTTACAAAAGAGCAATCTAAGGCACTAAAAGGGCTTAGAGAAGAGGTGCTAGCTTTATATAGCACGCTATCTAAGGGAGACGTAGCCAAGCTAAATCTTGACAGTCTTAAACGAGAGCTAAATGACCTTCTATACGGAGAGAAGAAAGACAATTCAGCCAAGAAAGCTGCGACAGCACGACAAAAGGAAATTCGAGATCAGTTCAAGCTTATTGAGGGCTACATCAAGGATGCTCAGGAAGAACTGCAAAAAAACATCTTAGGGGCTGATAACAACGATCTACTGGAAGCATTAAGGCTCAAGCTCAAAGACAGTTTACCTAAGCTGGAAGGGGAGATCAATAAAGGCAACCAAAAGGCTAAGACGTTATTAAGCAAAGTTGAGGATACGTTTCGCAATAAGATGAAGTGGTTGAAGCCGCTTGAATATGACACGGACACCATATTTGGTCAAGCCCTGAAAGATGGTGAGAAGTTTCGCAAGTTCATTGAAAGTAATGGCTTTATAGCGGCTCTTCAAAAGCTTCAAAAAGAGATGCTAGGGGATTCTGCCAAGTTTGAAGAGCGGGCCAGAGCTACCCTTCAGCCAGGTGGCGGAATGGCGGCGAGGGTTTCAGATAAGGCAGGAGATCAATACAACACTTATCAAAAGTATCAGCAGGAATCTGACTTCTTAGACGCCGAATTAAATAACTACGTGTTCATCAAGCAGTCAGAACGCGATGAGTTGCAAAAGCATTTAGCTGCCGTGTATGGCTTCGAATCATCAGGACAGCATAAACTTGCCTTACTTGAGAAAGAAGCTCATGAGAGAAGAAAGAAGCAGATTATAGACGAGGCAGAGATAAGACAGCAAAAGATGGAGCAGTCCATCCAAATCGCTGGACAAGTCGGCTCAGCAATCTTTGAGGTCATGTCAGCCTATCGGCAAAAGGAGCTTGAGAGCCTGGAAAAATCCAAAGCCCATGAGCTGGAACTAGTAGGTGATAATAAGTCCGCTCAGGCAAAGATCGAGAAAGAGTATGCTAGAAAAGAGGCTGAGATAAGAACGAAACAAGCTAAAGCCGATAAAGCTGATGCACTATTTCAAATAGCAATCAATACGGCTATTGGCGTTTCCTCAGCTTTGGCAAAAACCGTTACGGCTTGGATGGTACCCTTCATTATTGCTTCTGGAGCCATTCAAGCGGCAACCGTCTTAGCGAGGCCTCTACCTCAGTTCTTCAAAGGAACCAGCTACTCCCCAGAAGGCCCGGCCATGGTAGCAGAATACGGCCCCGAGCTTATTCAGGGACCAAAAGGCGACACGCGGTTGATTGAAAAGCCTTCGATTGTCAACTTAGAGAAGGGGTCGAAGGTAAAAACGGCATTCGAGACGCGTCAGATGCTCAAGACCATGGAAGATGCCGAAATGATTAACTTAATTCGCCCGGGTGCCATGCAACGCGAAGCTTTGAACATTGAAGCCAATCGGCGGGATAATGAAATCAAAATGATGGCTGCTGCTTTCAAACAGTCCGCACTTACCGAGTTGGCAATTGAACGGGCATTTGGTAGAGCTTTAGACGCTCGCCCCGAAAAAGGCATGATTTATGATGAGAAAGGTGCTCGAGCGTATGAGAAACGAAAGGGTCAGCTTACCGAATATATGAACCGTAAAACAGGGTTTTAACTAAACAAGAGAGGCCGGATGTGTTCCGGCCTCTTTCATGCGGTTTTTAGTGCCTTAAGGCTGATAATAGTCTTCTGGTAGTCTTGAAAGGCTGAGGCAAACTCTTGAGTGGCTTCATAGTTGCTAAACTCATATTGCTCATTTAGTCCTGTGTCACTTCTTAACTCAATATTGCCATAACGGACGATCGGTATTTGATAATTGCCTTTAAATCGTTTATCGCGACTACCGTTTTTATTGACCTTAGCCCATGTATATTCTATGATTTTGCTATCACCCGGCACTGATTCTGTTTCAACAAACCGCGTAGGCGAGAATAGGAATTGCAATTCATCATATCCAACTACGGCAAGCTTTTCCCTGCTGCTATAAGCGATCATGAAGCTGGGATAGAAGAAAAGATCAGCTCCATTAATGTTTTTGAAAAAGAAAGGCTCATGATCAGCCATTATATCTGGAATAGCTCTTAGTCCTATATATGTTCGCTTTCGGGTGACCGTTGTTGATGCAGCTGAACGTGTCACCTTACGGTCATTGTGATACGCAGCAGTCATGTCCCAGATTTTGTGACTGGCAGCCATGGCTTTAAACGCATTTTGCATTCGGTCGAACTTAGCCTGAATTACAGGATCGAATTCCACTTCTAATTTCACAAATGAGTTCTTTTCCTGCTCCTTCAATGCTTCAAGAATCTCTTTCTGAGAGGCAATATCCACTTTTAGGCCTCCGGGAAGCTTCTTGTTGAAAAAGCCTATCAAGAACGCATAGCTACAAGCCAACTTGAACTTTGATCCAAGTGAAGCCATCCGGACTTCCCTAATACTCTTAGCTATCGAATTCCTCTGCTCATGCGTGGACAAAATTAAGTCTTTGATTCCCTGCATGTCCTGACTCGTGATCTGCTGCACATCCACACTGATGATGTTATCCGGAAGATCAGACGTGTAAGGGGCCGGAACAGGCGGTACGTATTCTTCTGGTAGATAAGGAGAGGGTACCGCATTGGGATTATCAAGCCTCTCTCGATAAGAAAAGCCAGTGCCCGGAATACTAGCATAACCGTAAATCCCTCGACTTGAGAAATTGATTCCAGCTCCACGAACACCAATTGAGGTACTAACCCCTTTAGAGCTGAAATTTAAACGAACGCTAGGGATAATCTTGACGCTCTTGCGGAATCGCCATGCCATAAGGTAAAAGATATTAAAGGTGGAATTTGCGAGTTAATAATCGAAGAAACGAAAGTTCCAATATTTTTACAAATGGACTAATAAAGAGCTAAAACATGAGCCTTTCTGAAATACCTAAGGAAAATTGGGTAGATAGATTACATTCTTTTGTTAAAGCGGGATTAGGATCATTGCCACCGATAAACGGTACCATTCCAGTAGGTGGATTTGCTGCTGAACTTTTCTCAATCATTGTAGCTACGCCAATTTCTAAAAGAACAGCTCAATGGATGCAGAGAGTAGCTGAAAGGATGGAATTGATTGAATCGCAAATAGGTAAGGATGCTCTTTTGTCAATGATGCACCAAGAGGAGTTTATATCTTTTTTCCTAGAATGTAATAGAATAGCTGTAAGATGTCATCAAGAAGAGAAGCTTTTGATGTTACAAAACTCATTCACCAATTACTTCTTTCAACCAACCGTACAGTTTGACAAGAAGTATACCTTTCTTCAAATAGTTGACGAGTTAACAACTACTCATTTATCGATCCTTAATTTTGTCGAGTACAACGAGGCATATATCATAGCGAATGTAAAAGGCTATCCTGACCTGCTAAAGATATATATTGAAAACAGGAATGAAATAGACCAATACTTTTTCAGGAGATGTGTATTAGATCTTCACGGCCAGGGTTTAATACGCCTTAATAAAGATTTCAGGGATTTTGTGCCTACTCACGGCTTTGCCACAGACTCACAGTCTTCATCCGTTAAGCTTCTTGATTTGGGAGTTGAGTTTTTAATGTTCGTAAGGGAGGTTACTATTCCTAACAATGGCTAGTAACCGTACATAATTCATTTATGCCCATAAGTGGGAAAGCTAAGCATTACACTATACTTACTTCTTAGCAATTACATTCTGACCGACTCACATATTCTTTATTGCCTTTCGAGTTGATGTAGTAGCAGCCGCCTTTTGGCCCCTTATAAAGTGATTTGCCGTTATGTGTTCCACAGGAAGAGCTAGGCGTGGAGGATCCGCTATCAGGAGAACTGCAGCTTAAGAAGAACAGAAACGTGGACAGGAGTAAGGTACAAACTTTCTTCATAATGGGCTAATTATGCTAGTAGTGAGTTAAAACGATGAGCTATGAATGTTCATCTACTAGCATATCAGCGGAGGAGGAGAAAGGTTATCAATGACTCAAGAATTTTTCCGAGAATCCAGAAAAATTGCAAAATGCTAATTTGCAAGGGTGTTAAAAATCTTACACTCTACTATCCAGAGCCATTAGGGAAGCCTTACCCTTTTACTAGAATTTTAGTATAATTCCTGAATGCTCGAAATGACCTGCCTGTAACACCCTTAAGCCATTCCTAACACGTGCTTGGCCCTTTCCAGGTTGACACTTTGCGACAGATCCCAATACCACCATTTATCAAAGTTATTCTCCTCTAGCTTATAGCGACGCAAGTAGGCGACTTGGAATAGATGTAGCATCAATAGATAGGCCTTCAATAGTTCACTTGTGGGAAGTTCAATGATTCGGACGATACCGAGCTTCACTCCATAAGTTTTAAGTACTACACAGGGCGTGCACGTGCGTTTTAGGCGGCTGTTAGCAACAGCCACTTCAATGTCCTCTTCCATGGGTTTCGATTGAATGATGAGGTGTTGTAGATCGCTAAGTAGTGTCCTTTAACTGTTTTCGTTTAATTGGACCAAGTACTCGGTTAGTATTTCCACCGAAAGAAGCCCTTAAGCGAATAGTCGAGTTGTAATGCTTCGTGTGGAGTCATTTGAGTGAATGGACAAAAAACACACTGCAGGCGTTCGAGCGTGAAAGGGTACCTGTCAAACCCTCCCGGTAGCTTAAGGCGTCTGACCCACCCCCCGGGGTGTTGGATAGAGGGTTTTCAAAACTAGTAGAACTCTTTCCAGCTTGAAGGAGCAGGAAATCGTAGCTCGTAGGTTTTAGGATCTTTTCGGTATGATTTGACCATATCCATCAGGTAGTCTTCGCCACGGCCCATCTTCCAAAACAGATCAGATGAATCGATGTCAGGGAAAGCAATCCAAGGAGGAAGTACGCAATCCTGATCTGGGCATAGCTGCTTCAGTTCAATTCTTACTTCCATGAGCAAATGGCCTAAACGATTCTTCCCGCTATCGTCGCCTCCATTGCCCCAGTAGTGATCGTTTACCGTGTGCTCGATGAGCAAGGCATCTCCTGTCTCAAGCAGCTCACGCGTCAATTCGGGATGCTGGAAGAATTTAGCCCGTAGTGCCTTAAGCATCACTTCTTCTTTGATCATCTCCCAGTTAGACACCAAAGTATAAGTACGGTTTCTGCCTTCTAGTGCTGCTTTCATGGGTGACTCTATGGCTTGAATTCGCTTTTGAACTTCTTGATCTTCGAATTTTTGGGCTTGGAAGTAATGCTCGGTCGTCTTCCAGATTTGGGAGCCTATCACAATGGGGTAAGCGGCAAAATTGGAAAAGAAGCCGAAGGGATCGTTGACTTTGTAGAAGCGAATCGTACTCATGAGGGGTCAGATTAGTTCAAGGAAAGCTGTAAAGCTAATCAATCCCGGCATTCGCTTAAGTGTATTATATGGCTAACCCCAATTCGGAAAACCGGAAACGCCTGATTATCACCGTTGTGATTTTTCCTCACAACGAGCTTTTGACGTACTTCATCATGACGAGCCCCCACAGTGGAATTATATAGCTAACTGGTCATTCGCTTCGCTCATTGGTAGAGGATTCGTTATAGGTGCTTCGAATTGGTCCTCTTCTGAAAAACGAGACGCTGTAGTTTTTCCGAACTTAACGAAAAACCTCTCACGGTTATAACGTGGGATTATCTCACCTTTTGCTAAAGGTAATCCTGAGTTACCTTTTAGCTTTAGAGAGCCCAATTTTGGACTATCCGTTAACTTAGACTGAGGAGAACGCAATTTTGCGTCATCTGATGGCTCGGCGTTCATGCAACCGGGATCAGTCGCTTCCCCGGAATGGGGAGCAAGATGACAGGCACCCTTTAAAAGTGATTAAGGATTAATTGGGAGGTCAACTCAAAACGGAGTCGGCTAAATACCGGTGAGGACGGTATTATAATGTCTCCAAAAAAGATATTTAGAGGGCAATGAAGACTTTTTTGGGGTCACTACGCGTGAGTGGGCACTCTACTCAGGAGCTTAGGCTGCTTCGCTAAGAATAGGGAAACTTGTGCCTGGATTTCCTCTGCAGGCATGACCGGACGTGCTACCGATCAGCTATCACTTCAAATATCTCTTGCCGATACTGCTTGAACTGGGGTCTAAAGTCCTCGTAGATCTCCTGAAAAAGGTCTGGATGTTTTATGATTGCTTCATGAGCTTTCACGGCTCGCCTGGCTAAGTTCTCAAAACGTGACTGGTAGGCAGCATCACAGGGTGCCTGCTCAACTTCTAAAATATATCCGTCCACATAAACGGTGATCAGGGCATCCAGGCAGTCCCGAACAGCCATCGGTGTTACCACTTGAGGTATCGACTCGCTCATTGCTTTCTTCTCTAATTGTGGGTAGTGGTAAGCCTATTATTTGACAGTAAAAAGCCCATCTACTCATCGCAGTGGGCTTCATTAAGACCTATCTACTCATCGCAGGTAGGACTTAGTAGACGTCATCGGTCATCAAAGCCGCCACTCTTCTGACCGATTCAGTACTGTAAAGTTACCGATTTATTGGCAATAGATAAATACATATTCAATAAATGGAACGGTTTGCTCGATGAGCAGACTATTTTTCTGACTGAAAGGTCTCTTTACGTCTTTACTGGTTGCAATTGGGCTAATAAAGCATTATCTACGTCTCAGTAATTCTACCATAACTTATGAAAGCGTTCTTCTTCTTTGTGCTGCTAAATCTATAAATAATTAGGCAGTGCGTTCAAAATATAAACGATCAGGTCTCGTTGGTTAGCTACTATTTCAGCAATCTTAACAAATACAATCCTCTACTTCACATGTTTGCCACTCTTGCTTTCGTTTGCTTTTCAATTCAGGCCAACCCCACACCTACGCCACTCCAACTGTCTGATAAGCGCTTTCAATACAGCACTGACCAAAACACGAAAAATTCATCCGAACGTTGGCTCTTGGTTCAAAAGGGCAACAAAACTCTTCAGCGGATCCCTCTGACGGGCCCCGCAGCCGAGCAGCCTAGCAGTGAAATCATCTTGAAAGATATTAATTTTGACGGGCAAGCAGATTTAGTCATTACCAGTAATCGAGGCAATGTGAACAGCATGCACCAGTACTGGCTCTATGATTCTCAAAGCAAGATTTTTACCTTTAATCCTGTTTTATCCAATGACCTGGCAGGGTATGAGCTTACAGTGGATTCAACTAAAAAGTTGCTCACTGCGGCAGCTCGCTTTAGCTGTTGTGAGCATGAATGGAAAACCTACCGTTTTGTGGGTAAACAACTCAAATTAGTTGAGAAGAAAACCGTTAAGGGCAATGCCAAGGGCGAACGCACAAAAGTAACCCGGTACTAAATAGCCTTCGCCAAAGAGCCTTCCGGAGCTGTGTCCAGAAGGCTCTTTGGTTTAGAATCGTTTACCAACGACCTCGGCCACAGGTGAAATGTCTGCACTCGCACGGAGGCACCTACCCGAAAACCCCGCATTTCTCCACCTTCTCGCTCAAACCCTCTTTGCGGAGGCCCAATATATAGTAGATAGCTAAGTCGGATAGTTGGAAGGCTTTTCAAGGGCAGAATTGGGTGTAAAAAGAGCCTTTCAGGAGGCAAATCAGCCCATAAGGTGAGCAAAAACAACTTAGCTATATAGTCCACTGTGATAACCAAATTACAAGAAAGCCTACTCGCTGTCACGGGTAGGCTTCTTCATTGACTGCTATCCAGGTCAGGGTAGCGGTTTTTTAGAAATGTAGATAACGCCACGGTGGCCATTGCAGAACTTGAAGTCTTTTATTCCTCCACATACGGCAGCGGAGCCGGAGAGTGCATGCTAATAGGGTGGCAAATAATCCTCGGCTTTCAAAAATAGTAAGGGTAAAACAACTCCTTTCTGGCTATCAAAATTGACAGGATGTTTTAGGGGATAAAATGCAGTGAGGGCTCGAATGTTGTCGATTGAAAATGAAAGGGAGTCTAAGGTTGGGATAGACGTCCCGTAAACCTTAATGGATTTCCTTGTATCAGTGGGGCTATTGAGAATTAGTTGAAAACTATTTTGGTCAGTAAGATGGGTCTGGTAAGTGTTTTGCGGTGATTGAGCAATTAGTCGCTGGATATTATTTTGCAGACTTCCGAGATGCTCTGGACTAATTACGCCATGAAAATATTCCCACTTACCTCTCAATCTAGTCGCGAGCCAAGCTTCTCTGTTCTTTGCTATCTTGATTGAATAGCTCTTTCGTGGAGACCACGCATAAGCGTATGAGAAATCCAGTGTATCAAAAGCAGGCTGGTGCGTGTTTTCTTTAGGTCCAGAAGTACAGGCAGACACAAGGCAGGCAAGAAATAAGAATCGTTTCATAGCGGTGAGGTTATGAAGAGCCAATTAAGCAAAGAAAGCCTACTCTCCTCGTGAAGCCGAATAGACTTTTCAATTAACAGTATTTTGAAAGCCTGGATAAAGTTAGCAATTGCGAACATAACTATTTGACATTTAGATAATTAACTAAAAAATATTTGCCCTTTTCTATTGACATTTTGTTCTTCTCTTGTACTTTAGCAGTGTCTAAGTTTCAATAACGGGCAGCGATGCCCAACATATAGTTGTAGGGCTTACATTTGTGCCTGATAGTCATTTCTGTGTCTATACACAGCGGTGTTCTACCTGCCGTGCATCTCCTATTATGGTTGATGCAAGCCCGTTATTGGACTTAGACAGCGGCAAGGGGAACACCGCTGTTTTTTTGTGCCTTCTCTTCTAAACACAGGGCTTCATGGTTAGCTAGTTAATCTTTCCAAAAATTACAATTGAGTATCATTTACGCGGTCAGACAAATATCTGATTGGCAGAACTCTATTGTCTGAACAATAAACACTTATGAACATGAGATATAGTATAAACCCTCGGTTCTACCGAGATGAGACAAGTAATCCAAATCGCCCAGTATGCGTGAAGGTAAAAGTAAGGTTGCCGCACGATAAGTTTCTGATTAAATCAATTGATTATCAACTGACCGCTTTTGAGTGGGATGAAGAGGCACAACTAGCGAAGGGGGATTCAAAATATTTTACCGAATGCAACAGGTTAATCAAGGCTATTCGGAAGAAGCTCAAAATGTATCATGAAGGATGCATCAAGCGGCGGCGGCAAGTTTCTTCTGCTGCTATTGAACAAATCATTTTAAGACCTTTTGCCGCTAATACATTTTTGGAAGTATTTCGGTCATATCTGATTAGCACCGATTGTATCAAAAATGCTCCATCTACTCAAAGGTCTTTAAAGTCTAAGTATAACACGATTGAAGGTTTTCTAAAGCAAGAAAAGAGGCTTGACCTTCCTTGTGAAGAGTTTGATAGCCAGATGCTTCAAAGGTTGAAATCCTATTTAAACGAGATGTGTGGAGAAATCCGCCAGATGCAAGTGGTAAAGGCAATATGCCAGATACTTAGATATGCTTTACGTCAAGGATTTATTGATGCAATACCCTTAACTATTTCTAAAAAGAAGAGCTACACTTACGAGAATTCTTATAAAAGACAGGCTATTTATCTCACTCTTGAAGAATTAAGGCAGGTGGAGATAGTGAAGTTATCCACTAAATCATTGGAGCAATCTCGGGATTGTTATCTTTTTAGTTGCTATACAGGACTGGCCTATCCAGACCTAGTAAACTTCAAACCTACGCTCCTTGAACACTTTGAAGGAATGAAGGTATTTCGCATGCGGAGGCAAAAAACTGAAATGGAGGCGTTTATCCCAATCATTCCACAAGCGGAGGCCTTGCTTGCTAAATATCCTCAAGGATTACCGGTTTCCTCTAATCAAAAAATGAATCTATGCCTAATGGCTATTGCACTAGCTTGTAATATCGAAAAACCTCTTACCATGCACACCGCCCGAAAAACCTTCGCTATGACTGCTCTAAACGAGTGGAAGATGTCGATGGAATCGGTAGCTAAGATGATGGGACATCGGAACATCCGGGATTTGGGACTAACTATTCGAAAATAAGAAGCAAACAGTGAATAAGCCTACTTATACTCTCCAATTTAAATCCTAAAGTCATGTTAAATCAAATCACTCTTTATTTCTATTTAAGAGCTTCAATGAATCCGGAGAAGCCAGCCGCACTTAAATTGAGGATTACCTTGGAGGGCAAAAGGATCTTTGACCAAGTGCTAGGTATATCTCTACCCACTTCTAAGTGGGACGATGTTAAAAAAGTAGCCAAGGGTAACTCTGAAGAGGCTCATGATGCGAATCACTTAATCCGGCTCATTCAAGAAAAAATCAACAAGTATCGTAATCGGTGCTACGAGCAGAAACGTCCCATGGCTCCCAATGTCATCAGGCAGATTGTTCTTCGTCCGAATGCAACCTATACCTTCCTGGAAGTTTATCGGGACTATCTCAACAGCGGTGAATTTATGCTTAAGTCGGCAGGAACGAAGAAAACCTACCGATCTCGCTACAATACGATTGAGCTTTATTTAAAGAAAAATGATAAGGAGGATTTGCTTTGTGAAGACTTCAATCGATCTGAGGTCAAGCGTTTTCGGGCCTACTTATCAACATTCTGTGGAGAGATTTATCAGGTTAAAATTGTCCATGTTGTTCGTCTCATTTTGAACTATGCAGTCGAGGAAGGTTATCTAGAAACCTCACCTTTACACATGCTAAAAGTAGGATGTAAATACACCAAAAAGTTAGTGCATTTGACTGCTGAAGAGTTAACTCAACTTGAAGACGTTCAATTGCCTAATGCAAGATTAGAACATGTGCGTGATTGTTATCTTTTTTCCTGCTACACTGGTCTTGCCTATTGTGATCTGTGTGATTTTGACTACAAACTCATTGAAAGACACAAAGGAAAAGGGACAATGGCTTTCCGTATGCGGAGGCAAAAAACCGAAACGGAGGCATTTGTCCCGCTTATTGATAAGGCTCAGGCAATAATTGAGAAATACCCTGATGGACTTCCCGTATCTTCTAACCCTCAGATGAATAAGGCATTAAAAGAGATAGCTTCCGTCGCTCAAATAGACAAACTTCTTACGCTTCATACGGGCAGAAAAACTTTTGCTATGATTGCTCTCAATGACTGGAAGTTATCCATGGAAGCGGTGGCCAAAATGATGGGTCATCGCAATATCCGGGAGTTGTATCCTTATGCCCGAGTAGCTGAAAAACGAGTACTCTCTGAATTCGAGTCCATTCCTAATTTATAAACTCATACTAACTATGGCAACGAAAAACGCCTCCCTTTCAGCCGAACCCTCCAAGGCTGCCGAAGTCATCTTCCAAAAAGCAAAGACCATGCGGGAAGACTATGACTTTCCTTCCCTGCAACGTCACCTCAGCCGGGCTCATATCTGGTACGCTGCCTCAAATCTGTATGCAAACCTTGACGATGATGAAAGACATCACGCAGCCGAGTATCATCTGGCAGTCATGGATCTAATCGAAACCATCTGCCGCCAAATTGACGACCCAATGACGGCTAGTCACGTATAACGCTTTCCGTTCTTAAGTAATCACTCTGTTTTCAATGCTTTGCTCATCTCCGTCCTCACGGTGATCCAGGTAAGCTATGCGCTAAACCAGTCTAAATCCTTTCTAATACCATGAAAAACCAAGCACGAGTATCCGCACCATCTGCCCCTGTATCGCCGCTCTCAGTGGCTTATAGCAACACGCAGGCAAATATTAGCCGACCAGTAGAGATTACTGGGCACATCAGTCTTCCTGCCGAGTTCTATGAGAAGTACAAGGAATCCGAGGTCTTTCAAAAAGGCCTCCCTCGGGTAGAATTCTACCACACTGAGCGTATGATTCATTTGACGGCTGGGGAGGGCGATCAGACCATTTATGTAGTGGGCCGGTTGACTACACATGCCATTTACGAAGATTTGAAGGTCTTTCACCGGGAGTGGATGCCGTCAAAAGAAGCCGACATTTACTTTGAAGATCGTAAAAGCTACTTTGGCCCTAAGCATGAAGGTTATCAAGAAGTAAGCGAAACCCTTGATCAAAAGAAATTGGCTAGCATTTCCTGCTTTGACGACTTTAAACTTCATCTGCCCATTTTTAACGAAGTTCCAATGGATGTGGAGAATGGCAATTACGTCTGGCTGGAAATGGGCACTCAGCCTGATTTGACCGGGACGTCTTACGTGTACTTTATGTCATCCCAGTTTGCAGAGATGGCTCAAAAGGTGAAGGACGAAGTATTCGCCGAGCAGCGGGAACGGCTAAAGGACCTCATCTGTATTGACATCTACTAACCAATCCTCAGCCTCTTAGGGCTTCTCTAGGAGGCTGATCTTTTTCAAACTCTACAACTACTTACATCTATGGGAAACGATTCTCAAAAACACCAGAAGGTCTATCAAATCGCTGAAGGCTTTATCACTCGAACCGTAGTGCGGGAACTACAAGGCCACCTAAGCCAAATGTTTGCTCACTATGCGGTTTCTATTCCCTTTCATCAGCTGGAGGAAGATGAACGCTACGATGTGGCTGTGGCATTTACGTCAATGGTTGAACTATTAAGTAAGCTTGCCGAGGAGCTTCATGACGTTGATGCTCAGGATTACATAGCCTTGGGCAAACGGCAGGCGGCTGCTTAAAAAGATAGCTTTAAAACCATGAACCCGTCTGGCGTTGCTGGGCGGGTTTCTTATTGAAATCCTTAATGCCTATAAATAGGTATTGATTAAAAGTACAGAATAATAAAAATTGCTTCCCTAATAGTTAGATATCATGAAAAAACTAACCTATACTGTAATCTTCATTTTTTGTTGCAATAGCATTCTTGCCCAAAATGTTGGCTGCGGGCAAGCTGTAGCACAATTACAAAATTATGCTATTCAGGTAAATCAGATCTATCACAATGAATATTGGCAAGTAATACCTAGCATAAGGTGTCCTGCAGTTAATCAATTTAATCAACCTTATCATCCACAGCTTGTTCAAAATTGCAGAATGCAGATGGTAAATAATCTTAATCAATGGTATGGACAGCAATGCCTGTACGTTAATAATCTATATAGTCAAATAGTTAAGGGTTGTGTAATACAACCTACAAGTTACCCAAGGCTTGATTCAAGATTAGGACCTGATTCGAGCAAGGAAAGTTCTCCAATTGATGTCGACCAAATCGATGAATTAGTCGCTGATGTTGATGATACTAAAGCTTTAAAAATCACTATTCCTAAAACAGCCTCTGGATTTAAACCTAATTAATTTACAGTTATGATAAGGCCTTCTATTTTTATATTAATTGTGATTATATTATATCCAAACACAACATTGGTCAATGCACAGACTGTGAGTATCAAGCCTAACCATGGTGTATTTTGTGGGTTTGATATATATAAAGGCTATTATATGCTTCCTAAACAGCAATATATTGCAAGTGAATCCAGAATTGGCGACGATACTGGAATCTCTGATGTAATACAAGAAATATTAAACTCTTTAAAAATAACAGTCCCAATAAAAGTATATATTGCTAAGGATGAAAACAATTGTTTTGCTACCATATCCAATGGAAAAAGAATAATTGTGGCAGATCATTTATTTTTACATAATGTAAATAAGCACTCGAAAACAAATTGGGGAGCAATTTCAATTCTTGCTCACGAAGTAGGTCATCATATTGCAGGTTTTGCAAATGATCAAGCATCAAAATTAAATAGTGAATTAGATGCAGATTACTGGAGTGGATATATTCTTCATAAACTAGGAGCAAGCAAAGATGCCTCTGTTAAATGCATTATGCGTTATGGTACAGAGCATAATACTTCCTCCCATCCCAATAAATACTCTAGAGCTGAAACTATTAAACTGGGATGGGATGATGCTCTTAAAGGATCATATGATATAAAAAGGTGTGCAGAATGCAATTGATTTGAATTTTAGACATACCACTATAACATTTAAATATAACAAGCTCGGCTGTCGTCGGGCTTGTTTTGTTTAGGGAGCACTACGGAGATTTTCCGTTATGAGATTATTACATGACGGACACTACCTAGAATATACGTAAGATTGAGGATGTAATCTACTTCCTACTATCTTTGCTTCAACCCGTTGTCCACTACTGCTCTTTATGAAGTTCTTTTCCGTCGCTTTCCTATTCATAGCCCTTTGCTATACTTTCAGTGCCTGCAAAAAAGATAATCCTCCCGCTGAAGTTGAAGACGAACTCGCTACCAATCAAACGGTCTTCATGTCTGATTTCGATGGGGGGCTCTATGCTTTCAACGCCCAGACCGGAGAAGCCTTATGGGAAAAACATGTTGATAATGCAGTCCGTGATGGTTTTGTTGTTACCAACAAGCTAGGCTATGTGCCTAAGCATGATGGTTCCATTGAGGCATATGACATCAATACAGGGGAGATGAAATGGCAGGTGAAGCTGGAGAGTTCATCCTATCCAAATAATTTGATTGTTATAGACGCTACACTTTGTACCAGGGCAAGTAATCACTTAATTGGACTGGATGCGGCTACAGGTCAAAGGAAATGGCGAATAGATTCCTTTTCCGGAGGGATGCTTTACTCAAAGGATGGCATACTTTACTGGGAGACAGGCCCTGAACTAGTAGCCATCGAGGCCTCAAGCGGCACTGTCAAATGGCGGCTGGCTCATGAGAAGTACCCTCAAATACCCTACTGGATGGATGAAACACTCTATGGGTACGCTAAGGAAAGTGAAAGGGACCCTTCCAGCCACCAGTACCCATTTAAGATTCATCCATTCGTTATTTCATTTGATTTAAAGAAAGGAACGCTTGCCTTAAACCAAAGAATTCCGGATAAGTATTATCCAGGACAACTATTTGCTGCCTCTCCTGATCGATTGTTTATTAGCTATGGAGCTACCGCACCGGGTCGTCTGAGTTCCTGGTCAAAGAAAGGAATGAAACTCCTGTGGGACGTACCTATGAAGCTAGCCTTTGGTTTTGCTGCACCTTTCTACTCCAAATCCTACTTATATACGGGAAATGAAGAGGGCATCCTGTATCGAATCAGTGAGAAGTCAGGCGAATTCCAGGAGCTATGTCGGTTCGAGGGTAGAATTCGATCCAGCCCGGTGGTTGCCAATGGCGTGATCTATGTAGGGAGCGGCGAGTCAAAAACAGCAATCGAGCAATTGCATGCCGTAGACGAATCAACGGGCAAGATTAAGTGGTCTATACATATCAAAGGGTGGATAGCTAGGGTGGCTCCGATAGTACTCGACTCCAATGGCAAGATGCACTATCACTCTGCCTCTGCAATGCCCAAATGATAAGATGAAGTGACGCAAGTGCTGAAAGTGATGCTCAAACAAAATCTTTTTTACGGGTGAGCGATAACCATAAATATATCAAAAGTATAATATTATAAGACTAACTTACCGTCGTCAATAATTATAAGCGATGAATTTGTCGTTTATTGCTCTACAACTCGAGAGCAATATTGCAAGGGATATGTCATACTATTAATTATCCTCTTGGCTAAGCAGATGAAAAATGATTTTCAAACGATAGGCCTAAGACTTCATGGTGAAGGTATGAGGCCCAATACCTTAGCTGTAAGTGATCTATCTAACCTCAGTAAGGGGCTAGAAGAAGCTATCATTGCCCAGATACGCTACGAAGGACTAATAAGCAATGGGGAAGATCAGTATATAAGCCTGACTCAAATTAACGAGGGTAGTGCTCAGTTAATTTACGAACCGAAAAGCAACGCAATTAAAGTAGGCTTTATTAAGATCGTAGACGCTACCAAGGAAGACAAAATTAGGCGTCGCGGATTAGCACCTCAAGTTATTGACTTTATAGAAACATCGAAAAGCTTCGCAAAAAAACGCCAATGCATAGTCTACCTTGAAGCAAACGAGAACTTAGTTTCCGAAATTACACCTTCCACTCAAATTGAAGACGCAAAGGCATATCAAATAAAGGATTATTCAACAGTTTATGCCGAAGTAGTGCGTGTAGGAGGACCCGTAAATCCTCATGTTCTCCTAAAATTCGACCAAGAGCCAAAGCCCTTGAGTGTAGAAGTTACAAAGGAACAGGGTATTGCCTTAGGAAAGCTATTATATAAAACGGTTCGTTTAAGGGGGGAATCTGTAATTGACACAATTGATCCAAACAACTGGAAATTAGTAAGCTTCACAATTGAAGAAGTGTTGCCTTTTGACGGTGACAATCCTTCACTGGTATTTGACAAATTACGATTAGCGGCAGGAAAAGCATGGGATGCAGAACAAAATATCGAAGATTACTTGAATAACGATTAACCCTAGCCTTATGAGTAAGCTTATATGCATTGACACCAACATTACTGTATGGGGTATTAAAGAAGAGGCAGTTGAAGGTCAATTAGATATGATCCCAAGAGCAAAAAAGTTGATTAGTGATATAATCCAAAGTGGTTATTTACTATGCATCCCCTCTTTTGTGTTGGCCGAATCTTTGGTTAAGGTTAAAGATGAACAGCATCGACTTGAGCTATATGATCTTATTTGCAGAAATGCTCGAGTGGCCGAATTTGGCACTGCTGCAGCCCTGCGATTCGCGACATTATTCGAAGACTATTGCATTGCCAGACAAGCAGGAGAAGTAACTGACCCTCCTCAACGTAATCATATAAAGGTAGACTTTATGATTGCCTCTGTGGCAATAGTTCAAAAAGCAGAGTGTATATATACCAATGACCCACATTTACATAAGTTTTGCGGAAGGCTCATAGAGTGTAGAGGCTTACCTACAATGGATGAAAATCCAATAACTGGGCAGTTTAGCCTTTTTCCAATGCAAACACCCGTTATTAAATAACGGGCTTATTAACGCAACGCTTTAGATATATAAACTAGTCAAGTATACTCCCGAGCACCTGGCCAATCGCTGGGTGCTTTTTCGTTAACAATGTTATCACCCAAAACGGGGAAAACTACTTCTGTCGGTTATGTCGCTACCTCTTCCGCGTATTTGAGCAAAAATCAGAGTAGGAGAGAAGGGCCGCAAAGCCAGCCTTTGAGGTACAAATTACAGTAAAATGTACCCTATTTGTACCTTTTATAATTAATATGCTGATAATCAATAGTATTTACTTTTTGTATTGGCAAGTAATATTGCCAAAGTATGTCTGATTCACCCCAGGTTGTTTATAGATGACTTTCAAAACTAGCCATTAACTTTAGTGGTCTATGAAACGAACGGTTATCTGTTTTTTTTTAGGACTTTTTCTGCTGGGCTGTCAATTAAAGCAGGATCATTACTAGTGGCAAAGGCTTAAACGTGACAGCGGTATGGAGAAAAAAGTTCTAATGATCAAGCATAAGAAAAGAGCTTTCCCGAATGGTTATTCACTAGAACCCAGCACTGCATTCCAGCGTGAGTATTACCTGAGAGACGCCCTAAAGAATCGATTGATCTGGAGTAACGAGAAGGACGTTGATTTAAATACCTTAATACACTTGGAAACAAAGATGTTATATCTACAAGGGCAGCCTTATCGAATCGAACATTTTAAATCACAAATGATAGCCATCAACGAAGGGGTTGATTTATACTGGAATTAAACTAGGTCTGCTGTTGAAAAGGGCGACGTATTGGCTAGTTTACAGCGTTCTTCAATCGCAGGAGCGGTACCAAAATAAGAAGATTTGGGTCTTAGCGAAAGCAGCTTACCCGGCGATAAAAGAATAACTTTCTTACGAATTGGAACTTGGTAAACTGAAGGTTGCCTGCTTTGATGGTACCGATGATCTAACAGAATTCATTACCTCTCTCAAGGGCTGCAAATTCAAGATTTCCTGCGAGGTCGAACGAATTCCGAATCTGGTTTCGGCTTTGTGGAAGTTTCGAAGAATGACTCGGGCCGAGCTAGGCCTTTGGCTATTTCAAACTAGTAGTAGGAACTATTGAGCAAGGTACCCGCAAATGTGGTCTTAAGACGCTAGAGAATCGCAGAGTCTCTTTCGGCGAAGGTTACCGTAATGGTAGAGGTTGAATAAAAGAATATTCAGCGAAAGCGGCAGTACTAGACTTCAATACGCTAAGCCCCTTGTAACGGACTACAGAGGAGGTGTATTGCTGCTATAAATAAGTTCATTTTATTAATCCGGTTGATTATGAGTGACGGAAGCGATTAGATGAGTATGCAGTAGGAGCGTATGAAATACAAAGAAGTATATAGCCTTTTCAATTTGGAAAGGCTTTTTTTATTCAACACAGTACTATCTTTGATTGCCTAAATAAATCCCTTTGGTTAAACGCTCTATATGAAAATTTTTACCGCTCTTGTTTTCTGCTTAATAGCTAACACCGCTTTTTCTCAAATTGGTATTGGTACCCAAACACCGCACCCAAGTGCCCAATTGGAAGTCAACTCAACGAACAAAGGAATACTTATTCCACGGGTAACGCAGGCCAACAGACCGGGTAGTCCTGGTCAGCCCGAAGCTGTTAATGGCTTAATGATTTACCAAACTGATGTAGACCCGGGATTTTATACCTTCAATGGATCTGCATGGGATAAAATGGTTAGTAAAAGTGAAATTCCCAGTAGTACTTATTTCTATGGAGTGAATGGCTACACCCGTTATTTCGTTTTAGAGCCAATCGTACCTAAAATGATGAATTTTCCAGCTATCAATAGCTCGGCTGACTTTGAAGTTAATGAGGATAAAACCATTTTCACCGTTAAAAAAGCTGGGAATTATTTGGTTAACTTTTATATAAGTGCAAAATCAGAGTCTTTAGAGAATAGATATGGATATCAAGCAGCTTTATTTGTGGATCCCTATCCTAGTAGTCAGGCCTACGTGAGATCATCTGATTTAGATTATAAAGTGCAGTCTACTTCTATTATAAGATTAAAAGAAGGAGATAAAGTAGGGTTATATGTAGCTCAATATAATCAGCAAACCATTACGCTTCAACTGGATGATTTTGCTCAGGGGGCTTCTCTTACCTTAGTAAGACTTAACTAATTTGTTGATCGATAATTAGGATAGCCTATCACCTTAGAAAGGCTATTGTCTATCTCATACTGTAATGAGTAGATAAGAGGACGCTAGGTATCAAAACGTTCGAATCAATCATGGAAGCCTGTAATGGTTGTAGCTGAATAAAAGCTAGCTATACGCAAACGTTGTGAATACTCTGAATGAAAAGAGATCTCTGACCCGTCTGGCATTGCTGGGCGGGTTTTTTTAGTGATTCGTATAGTAGTAAGCGTACGAAACAGTAGTCCTATAGCTAGCGAAGCAAAATCATTGTAGTAGGAAGCCTCAGTAACCCGAGTTTTCTTGACTTAGGGTAAGAAAATTAGCTGTCCTGAAAATGATAGTTGGAATAGACTTACTTAGACATTCATTCCCGCCAGAATTGAATCCCTTTTGCTACCTAGGGATTACGCACGATTACTAGTTGAGTTCCTCCGACCCTATTTTATCGTTATGGATGCTAATCAAAGCAGTTCGCATGCTTCTACTCAAGCGGATGAGTATCAAACTTTACTGGAATCCTTTGCCCAAGCTTTTTGGGAAACCGATGCCCAAGGCACGGTCACTACCGATTCTCCCAGCTGGCGGGCCTATACGGGCCAGTCGCTGGAAACGTGGCTAGGGGAAGGCTGGGCCCAAGCGGTGCACCCCGACGATCAGGAATACGCCCTTGCTCAGTGGCAGGAAGCGGCTAAACGGCTCTGGCCCGTAAACGCTGAATTTCGTCTGCAACGACCCGGGGGTGGTTGGCGGTGGACCAACGTGCGGGCTACGCCGATCCTTAACGCCGACGGAAGCGTCAGAAAATGGCTGGGTATCAACATTGACATTCAGGCCAAAAAAGAGGCCGAAGCAGCCTTACGGCATACGCAGCAAACCTACCAGCAAGAGCTTGAGCAGCAGGTAGCCGAGCGAACCCAGCAGTTACAGCAAAGTCAGGCTTTACTCCAGGCCACCCTGGATAGTACGCTGGAAATGATCCAGGTGTTTAGAGCGGTACGCAATCAAGCCGGTGAAATCATTGACTTTGTCTGGACTCTTAATAATCAGAGCAGTAAGCAGCAGTACGGGGATGTGATGGGCCAGAGCCTGCTCACGCTCAATCCCGGCGTGAAAGCAGTGGGCATCTTTGATACGTTTAAGCAGGTATGCGAAACGGGCATCGCGGATCAGTCCGAGCGGCACTACGTCCATGAACAGTTTGACGGGTGGTTTTACCAATCGACGGTTAAGTTGGGCGATGGGGTAGCGACCACTACGACTGATATTACAACTCGTAAGGAGGCCGAAACCGAGTTAAAGGCCACTAAAGAATTGTTGCAGGCGATTATCGATAGTTCCCCTTACATTATTCAGGCCTTTCAGGCCGTAAGGGATGATGCTGGTACTATCATTGATTTTACCTGGATCATGAACAACCAGCGGGGTATTGAGCAGAATGGAGAAATCATTGGTCAACGCCTGCTGAGCCAAAGCCCCGGCGTCGTAGAAACCGGCTTGTTCGAGAAATTCATACAGGTTACTCAAACGGGCATTTCCATCGAGCAGGAGCAGTACTATTCCCACGAACAGTTTCAGCATCAGTGGTTTTATCAGACCTTAGTAAAAATGGGGGATGGCTTCGTGATGACTACCCAAGATATCACGGAGAAGAAACAAGCGGAACAGGAGCTCAAAGCAAGCAAAGAATTAGTGCAGACCGTCTTTGACGTTACGCTGAATCCCATTGCTTATCACAAAGCCGTACGGGATGAAAACGGCACCCTGGTTGATTTCGAGTTTCAATTAGAAAACCAGCAAGCCCGTAAATATGCCCACCAAGACCGAAGGGGTCAGCGGTATTCACAGGCGTATCCCGGTATTAAAGACGCACTCCTATTCAAACTGTATCGGGAGGTGGTAGAGACGGGTACTGAATTGAACACCGAAGTTCAGATTAACCTCAAAGGCATGGACCGCTGGTTTCATCTGATGGCCGCTAAACTGGAGGATGGCTTGGTGGCTACCGCGATCGATGTCACGCAGCAAAGAAAAGCGGAGCAGGAATTACTTGAGCAAGCACATCTCATTCGGATGATTAGTGAAATTTTGCCTGATATTGTAGCCGTAGTCGAGCTTCCCTCTAAAAAGATCCTGTATGCTAACCGCAATCCAATGGTTATGCTCGGTTTCGACCCCGAGGAAATGGTATCGATGCCTTTTGCGGATCGGATGAGTTTGTTTCACCCCGAGGATTTGCCCACTATCCAGGCCTATTATCAGCGGTTTGAGACCCTGGCAGACGGAGAGGAAAACAAGACCGAATATCGGCTGAAAAATAAAAAGGGTGATTGGGTGTTACTATCCATTCGTGGCAAAGTGTTCAAGCGGGATGAAGCGGGTCAGGTAACTCAGTTTTTGATAATAGCAACCGATTATACGGAACGCAGAAAGGCCGAGCAGGAAAATCTTCGACTGAAAGACGAAATCGCTAAACGTGCTCAGGACAAGTACCATACCCTGTTTAACTCCATAGCCGAAGGCTTCGGTATTATTGAATTAATCTATGATGAGACCGGTCACGCCGTAGATCATCGTTTCATCGAGGTTAATCAAGCCTATCTATTGCACACGGGGCAGGAAGACCCGACTGGCAAGCTCGGCTCCGAAGTCGCCCCTGGTACGGAATACTCTTGGTTGGATACGTACCAAAACGTGATCGATACCGGAGAGCCAGTTTTTCTCGAGAACTATCACGCTGACTCCGAACGCTGGTATAAGTCGTATGCTTCACGTATTGGTGGGTCAGATAGCCATCAGGTCGCTGTTGTTTTTGAAGACATCACCGAACGTAAACGCCAAGAAGAACAACTGGCATTCTTAGCTGAACTAACCAAAGATCTGATTGATCTAAAGCCCATTAAAGATACGGTGGGCTCGCTGGCGGAGAAAATTGGCAGGCATTTCAAGGCCCAATGGTGCAATTTCGGGGAAGTGTCTGACACGTTGGAAGTAGAGGTATTCATGGATGGCTGGACGGCCGATAACGTACCCTCAGTAAAGGGACGCCACCAGATCAAGGACCTTTGGAGCGAAGAACAAATTGCCAGCAATAATGCCGGCGAACTGATCGCGGTAAACGACACGGAGAGCGACTCCCGGGTGAGCAAAGAGGCGTATGCGGCCTTGCGGATCCGGTCTTTTGTCGCGGTGCCGTTGGCCCATCAGGGTGCCTTCAAGTTCATGCTGGGAATCGCAGCGATGCAACCCCGGCGGTGGCGTAAGGACGAGATTGAATTAATAAAGGAGTTGACCACGCGGATTTGGAACCGGCTGGAAAAAGCACGCATCGAAGAAGCCTTGCTGAAAAGCGAAGAAAAATACCGCACCTTGTTCAACTCGATTGACGAAGGGGTTGCCATTGTGGAAGTCTTTCCCGACCAGCACGGGCGTATCACCGACATGATTTGGCGGGAGGCGAACCCGGGCGTTGAGCGTCATGCGGGAATAGGCGGCTGGGTGGGCAAACGAGCCAGTGAAATAGTGCCCCATCTGGAGCAGGCTTGGCTGGATGCGATGAGTAACGTGTATCAAACCGGCGAGTCCGTGCGGATGGAAGCCTATAACGCTGACCTGGGCCGCTGGATTGATACGTACTACTCGCGAGTCGGCGGGGCGGGCAGCCCGTTCGTGGCCGCCGTGTTCCAGGACATCACCGAACGTAAGCAACAGGCCGAAGAGCAGGCTTTCCTACTTAAATTTTCTGACGAACTACGAACCCAGCTAACGGCGGATGCGGTAGCGAACCGAGCCCTTGCATTACTCATCGAGCAATTACAATTGGATCGCAGTTACATTACCTCGTACTATGTAGAAGAAAACCGAGCCGACCTTGATTATCAAATTGGCAACGATACCGTGCCCCCCTTGCCTGACCACTTTGTTTTGTCCGACTATCCGGAAGCGTTTAAAGCTATTTTCGATCAGACTTTCGTCATTGAGGACGACTACGAAAGGCAAGGACTATCCGAAGCCGAGAAGCGAAACAGTAAGAAACTGGGCATGCGAGCGATGGTGGCCTCGACTTTGCGTAAGGGTGAAAATAAGCCCTTGTGGTCAATGGTCGCGATCTCATCACGTCCTCGCCGCTGGACATCCCGGGAGATTAAGCTGGTCGAAGAAGTAGCAGAACGTACCTGGGCGGCGGTGGAACGGGTAAAGATGGAAGAAACCCTGCGGCAATCAGAACAGCGGATTCGGCTGGCGGTAGAGGCCGCCCAGATGGCCACTTGGGAATGGGATTTAGTGACCGACCAGGTGTATTGGAATGAAGAGCATTTCTACCTGTTAGGCATGAGCGTCGAGCCTAACCCAATTCCTTCCAGTGCATTTACCCGCCACCTGCATCCTGAGGATGCTGAATCGATTGTGGCTCAACTACAAGAAGCCATTACGAAGCGTACGCTTTATGATGCGGAGTTTCGAATGATACGGGAGGATGGAGAAACGCGATGGATGAGCGGCTATGGAAGAGTCACTGCTGAGGAAAATGGCCAGCCCCTGCGGGCTAGCGGAGTTATGGTTGACGTTACGAACCGTAAGGTCGTTGAAGAAGCCCTGCGGGAAAATGAAGCCCGACTGGCTGCCCTCTTTGAAAGCCTTCCAGTGGGCGTTGGCGTAATGGATAGCTCTGGAAAGATCGTGCTGAGCAATCAGAAAATGGACCATTACATGCCCGGTGGTATCATTCCTTCTCGGGATCTAGACCATCCGCAACGCTGGCGTGCGTACGATGCCGAGGGGCAAGCCCTGGCCTTAGAAGAGTATCCAGGATTACGGGCATTGAGCGGGGAGTCAGTCGTTCCGGGTATTGAAATGCAGTATACCGAAGA
>NZ_JBMDWJ010000266.1:0-6257 GCF_048595215.1 Siphonobacter sp. | reverse complement strand
GTACCGTTTTCAAAGCCGAATCCCCGATTCAACTTTGAAAACGGTGTATTTTATATAGCAGGCAATCGATGGAAAGAATGACTCGATTGGAAAGGACCGTAATCCTTTCGTTGAGAAAATGCAGCATCAACCCCTTGGCATTATGGCGTAAGCACGGTCGTTTGATCGGCCACGCTTTTGATTTTTTCTTTGCTGAAATACACCGGAAAATACTCGCCCCGATTCCATTTGTCGAACAAATCCCGGTAGTGCGGGTCGTCGGGATTTTCGGATTGCCCCGGACTATTCACGCCCAGCGTTTTATCCCAGTTTTCAGTATCTACCAGAATTCGGAACGAAGCTCCGTGCGTCTGATTCAACGTATTGCCCGAATTGTTGATTGTCTCCGCATTGCCACCCCGGGCAATTGGACCCAGGTTGATTTTCTGTTGCATCGCGGGACTTACCCAGTCACTAAAGGCGTGCGTAATCGTAATGTGTTTGTTAGTAGTCTGCCCATACGTCCAGTTCTTGGAATCTTTTCCTAACCGTTTGGTCAATACCGTCAGGGCTTCCTGTAAAGCCGTGGTTAATACCTGATTCCGGGTTTCGAGGGGCGTAGAGCCAAAAACTTCCGGAGATGGTGTAAGCAGATAGTCGATCAGAACCTTGGTGGAAAGCCGCCGGAGGTGAGCCTGAGCGGCTTTGGGTACCGCTTTTTCGTACACGTAGTCCCGCAGTTGGTTTTCCCATTCGACGTAGATGGCCGCTTCTATTGATTCCGGGTTCAACCGAAAATCCCAGTTTTGTAGCAGGCTTACGGCTTTCTGAACCGATTCTTCGTTCGAAGGAAGAGCAAATTTCAGTAGAGGTACTAGTGTGCGGGCCGGAATGGACAGAACGTCATTCTGTAACTGCGAAAAATCACTCAGATTGAAGCGTTTACTACTGCCCAGCACTTCTTCCAGCCGATCGGTTCGGTACGGAGTTGACCATTCCCAACCGAGGGCCGTACGGGGTTGGTAATCGGGCGAGGTAAGGTTACTATTGGCCGAGGCAATGAAGCCTTTGGCGGGGTCGCTCAGGTGCGGTAACTGCTGGATGGGCAGATAACCCGCCCATTCAAATCGTCCGTCGCCGGGGACGGGTACCAATCCGGACCAGTTGGGGCGAATGGGTGCTAACGTTGAAACCTGCCAGCCGATATGGCCCTTACGATCCGCCCAGATCATGTTGAGTGACGGAAGCCGGGCGAAGGAGCAAGCCTCGCGAAACTCGTCCCAGCTTTTCGACTGATTCATACGAAGACTTGCCAGATAAGGGGCACAACCCACGTCCATCCAGCCCGCTCGCACAGCGTAAGCTTTATTGGCTTTTGCGTCTTCGAACACCACCGGACCGTGACGGGTGTATTTCAACTGTACCACCTGCGGTTGCTGACCTTTAACGGGGATCGTATCCGTCACGATTTTCATCGTCACCCATTGCCCTTTGTATCGATATTGATTCGGGTTTTGCGGGTTGAGATCGTACACGTACAGATCCTCGCAATCCGATCCCGAGATGGTCAGTCCCCAAGCTCCGTAGTCATTATGACCGATGGATACGCCGGGTAACGTCGGTTCGCCGGCTCCCACCACATTCCAGCCCGGAGCGTTGAGGTGAATCCAGTACCGCAGGGAAGGGGTGGACTGCGTACGGTGCGGATCATTGGCTAACATCGGGAAATGACTTTGCGACTTTTCGCCGCTCAGCGTCCAATTGTTCGACCCCACGTATTCTTTTTCCGTTTCGTACCAGTCCAGAAAGTCAAAGGTCTTTCCTACATCAGAGCCCGGATTTTTGAAGCGTAAGGGAGCCCGGAAGGCATTGTACAGGCCCAGAATATCCTGCATTAGGGCGGCACCGTCTACCCCCTTTTCCAGCGTAAGTTTCGGTTCGGACGCGGGCGTGCGTGTCGGGTGAAACCAGTTGAGCTCCCGGGTTTTTTCTTCCCCCATGACGTGAACCTGCCGCCCAAAACTCAACTCACTCGTCAGGTTGGCAATCAGGCCCTGATGGCGACTGATAACGACCTCCGGGGTCCAGAAGCCAGGTACGCTTTTCAGTAATTTAAACTCGAAGGAAAGCTTGCTTGTATCCTTCCGAACCTCGGCTACCCGGGCGTTTATACCCGCGGTGTAGGCGGTAATGATGAGTTTACCCCTGGGATGATAATGAGCGAATTCCTGGTCGAGGTTCTGACGAAATTTAAACAATCGTGTACCCAGATCCCGCTTCAACTCCGAAGGACCCAGCCACTCGGCGACGGTACCCGTGGCCTGCCTCCGCCAAAGCTCCAGCTGAAACATGCGGTCCGTAGCGGCGACGTATCCCTGGGCAAAAAAGAGATCATGCTCGTTTTTAGCGTAAATGTGCGATACGCCCCATTGATCCCGAATGATCTCCACGGGTTGTTGCAGACCGGGCATTTTCAGCGTTTGGGTTGCCGTCTGGCCCATGGCCTGTAGCGTGCCGAGTATCCAGATGACGCCCAATAGTAAACGTTTACAATGCATACGCAGGAAGGATTACAGCGAAAGAATGGAAGAGACGCTGGGAATGCCCCTCTCTTACAAACGGGTAATTTATTTAGTTTTCGGGAAATAACTGACCTCGATCAGCTCCTTTACGTTTTTGAATTTTTTGTTGGGTTTGAGGTACTGGGCCAGAAAGTCGTAAATCTTCAGGCGGCTTTCCTTGGCCCCGTAGGAATCGATGCGGTTGAAGGTGTGTCCGCCGGGAACGTCTTTATAAATCTCGTATTCGAATTTCTTCCCATCGGCTTTGAGGGCTTTGATCAGGTGCTCGACTTCCAGTACGTTCACGTCCTCATCGTTGGTATTGGTGTGAATCAGAAGCGGGGTTTGGAGTTTGTGCGTGTTCCAGGCGGGCGAGCGTTTGCGGTATTCTTCCACGTTTTCATCCGCTGATTTCCCTAAGTGAAAATCCGCTGAATAGGCATCCCGGTAGCCCTGACTTTTGTAACCCATTCGGGCAATCAGGTCACTCACGGGAACACCCGCGTAACCGACGGCGTAGGCGTTGGGGTAATTGAAGAGATTCAGTAAGGTAATCATTCCGCCGTGACTCCAGCCCAGGATGCCCACCCGACTTTTGTCAATAAAATCGTAGTTGTCGAGCATGTAGTCCCGGCAACTTTTGGTGTCATCCACTTCCAGTCCACCGTAATCAATCAATTCGTAAAAGCCTCGGCCGTAACCCGTACTACCCCGGTAATCGGGGGCAATGACTACGTATTCCTGAGCCGTTAATTCCTTGACAATATGGGCATACGCCGTATTGAAATTGCTGTGAACGCCGCCGTGCGGAAGCACCAGTAAGGGATACTTTTTACTCGGATCGAGTTTCCTGGGAATGAAGACGTACGCCGAAAAACGAACGGGGTTTTTGGCTCCCTGCCCCGTTGGATTTTTAATCACGGCTGGGGGTGGCCCCGTAAGGATTACCTTATCGACCATCGCTACATCGCCCACTTTCTGCTCCCAGCTGAGATCATCAATGCCTTTATCCAGAGCATCGAAGCTGTGCTGAAGGTTGGACAACTGCTTTTGCAAGGCCGCAATCTGGGCTTCGGGGCTGGCGGGTGCTTTACTTTGGCCCAAGGCCAGGGAGCTGACCAGACAGGCCAGAGCGATTCCAGTAATTTTTTTCATCAATCGTAGAGAGTTGTTAAGTGGTTTTAAAAGCAGCTAAAGCTTGTAATGGATTGTATCCTACAAGCTTTAGGTGTTGATATAAATCCTGAACACTACGGCTTGCTTAGATAAGATCCGAACAAGCCGCCCATTTACTGATCGCCGGGGTGGTATTTCTTCTCCATATGTTTCAGGACATCTTCTTTGTAAAAGTAAATCTCCTTGTACGTCCCGTCGATGTAGCCCCGGACCTGATCGGTGTAATGCAGGGACTTCGGGTCGCTACTAGCCCCGCCCGTCAAAATCGTTTTGGCCCGTAGGCGATCCCCAAACTCAACGGCAGCGACAAACGTATTGCCCGTAACTCCGTAGCGTTTGTGCGTCTGGGGTGCTTTGCGACTCACATAGGCATTAAGCGAACCCATGAATCCGGGCGTGGCGGGAACGGCCCAGCTTGGTTTTTGGTCACTCGGCTCGCCTTCGGTGCGTTGAAAACGGTTCGCCGTACCCCAGGGTACTTCCCAGGTGCCGTAGTCCTTTTTCAACTCGCTGACCACCTGAGCCAGTGCCAGTACCTGCTCTCTCGCGGAAAGAAATTCAGTAGTCAGGGCAGCCCCGTTAGTCAAAGAATACTGCTCCTCCGTCGTCAGGGGGCGGGGCAGTCGGGCCATGTCCAGCTGGATGATTTTTTCCAGCCAATGCACCGTCAGGGTGGTTGCCACGGATTGCGTATCCGTCTTAAAGTTCCACTGTTTCAGTACCTCAATTGGACCTTTGACGATGGATTTCAGGGAATCCGAAGTCAGGGAGTGGTAGGCGGCGATCAAACTGGGTACGTAACGCTCGCCGCTGGGCAAGTAGGCATCGTAGGAAGCCCGAACCACATCATCCATCGTAGCGTCTTTGAGGGGTGTCAGTACTTTCACCGCATGGACCGCCCGTGGCGTATGCCCATCGGGGTGCATGTAGGCGGGAAGTTTAAGTATCTCCTGCGATAATTCTCCGGCTCCGTACAGGGGCGTTGAATTACAGTTTTGCAGCCAGCCGTTGGCCGGGTTGAGGTAGTGAGGAATTTCCGAAAGTTCGTGCGTACCCTGCCATTCCGTAGCCGCCGTGGTACCATCCACGGGGCGTTTCCAGTCGAGGAGCGGGTTCTTTCGGGGTACGAAGTTGCCGTGCCAATACGCAATGTTCCCGTCTTTATCGGCGTAGAGTACGTTACTACCTACCATAGCCCGTTTGTTCAGGGCTTCGGTAAATTCTCTCATGTTTTTCGCCTTCATCTTCAGCCAGTGCATGGCCAGCAGATCGATGTTTGGTTCGTGCGTTTTCAGAGCAATCCAGCGGGTTGCCGTTGCGTAGACAATGGGGCCGTGGTGTGTCCGGTACGTGACCATGTTGCGGGTTGCTATCCCTTCCGCTTTTTTGTAGCGAATTTCGTGAACGGTGCTGTCGACGTTTTTCCAGGTACCCTCATAGCGGTACATGAGTCTTCCATTTTTCCGTTGCACTTCTTCTGCGTACAGGTCTTTGGCATCGGAAAGCGAAACCGGATGCATCCAGCCACAGTATTCATTAAAGCCCTGAAAAATGGGGAATTGGCCCAGGAAAGGAGCCCCGTACGAATTGAGCCCTTCCTCACTGACCACCTGTATTTCAATCCGGCCGTAGTACTCGGAGTGGGGGTTGATCAGTAGAATAGGCTTTTTATTTTTCGTTCGGGAAGGACCTAACACCCAGCCATTGGAACCGTCGTTTTTGGGCGGTTCGGCCGTGAAACTCCGACCCGGAATGATGTGCGTATCGTTCAGGTAAAACGACTTGAAATCCGCTTCTGAAACATTACTGCCGCCCATGGCGGGTACGTTATTCATCAGATTCATCCAGGGTTCTACCCGGGTAATGAGTTTGGGCTTTACGGCGGGATGCGTGGCCAAGTAGTAGTTAATCCCGGCGGCGTGGGCATCGCAGAGCTTTCGTAACCACTCGGGCGATTGCTGGTAGTAGGCTTTGGCCTGCGTCGAGTCAATAAATAGGTTGGACCAAAGGTCGCGGAGTAGGGCCGCTTCGCCTTCTACTTCTGCCAGTCGCCCCGTCCGGCTGATCAGGGAATTTTCTACTTTGTCGAAGAACTCTTCACACTGTACGTACATCATGCCAAATACGGCATCGGCGTCGGTCTTTGCGTACACGTGCGGTACCCCGTACGTATCCTTGATAATTTCGATGCGTTTGGCCTGAGCACGCATGGCCTTTACTTCCTGGGGTGAAAAGGGGCTTTGAGCCAGAACCGGACTCATACTTAACCCCAAAGCAATACTGAGGAGAGAAATCTTCGAAAGCATTTTTACAACCATTGGTTAGAATGGAGTGTAAAATAAGATTACAGAAGCAAAAGCACTGTTTTATAGATTACTATTTTGTAATACTTCCTGTTATTGAAATATTATATGGTGTTTTAATTATATCGAACGGATTTTTATCAAACAAAAGATAGGCTTTTGGGGCAGAATTTCAAGAGTAAGGCTTATGTGTAACTTGAAGGTACCAGTACAAATTGGCACTGGGCCGGAAGAACTA
>NZ_JBMDWJ010000265.1:0-15909 GCF_048595215.1 Siphonobacter sp. | reverse complement strand
CGTACTTCCAACTCTTATCAGACCGCTGATTAGCTATGCGTTATTTCATTGCCTTCTTCCTGGGATGTATTGCCATTACTACACAGGCCCAGAATATTCGCTATTCGTATGTGGCCCGACCCGACTCGGTGCTGAACATTCTGGTATCCCAACGACAGGGTTTGTATAAGCAATGGGCCCAGAATCAACAGGAGCGAAATGCCTTTTTCGGCGGCCAATCCAAGAAAGACCTACGGAATATCATCACTACGCTGGAGCAAATTCTGAATAAAGACAACGAAATTCTTACCGAGCTAAACCGGATGAAACAGGCCGAAGTGACGGAGCTTCGCCGTAAAAACTCCGACGTCTCCAAACGCGTCAATTCGTACCTCGACGAGAGTGGAGCCCTCATGGAAGAAAATAAGCAGTTGCGGTCGCAGGCGGAGCGTAACCGAAAACGGGTAGAAGCACTGGAGAACCAGTCTAACTACCCGTTCCAGATTACGATTTGTCTGCTGATTGCTTCGTGGGTTTTGTTCTTTTTCCTCCGTCGAAAAAAATCTACTGCGGAGCCGCAGCGGAACTCTGATTTACGATAGGCCAAACGCCCGGACGTGGTACGCTAACGCCCTTCGTCATTCCTCGTTGCATGTTATCGGGACCGAAGTAGTACAGCGGCCAGCCTTTGTATACCAATTGCGTACGACCAAAAACGGTAATCGTTTTAAAGTCAGCGGCATCCAGCAGCGAGGGAACGTTTTTAGCAGAAAATTCAGCCAAGGGCCAGGTTGCGTTGTTACTGAAATCGGATTTGGTATACGTATTCGTATCCCGTTTGTCCGGAGCAAACGCGTATAAGGTACGGCCCAGACTATCAACCAGAAAAAGCGTTTCACCCGTTCCTTCCGCGTACGTTCCGGTGTATTTCTTTCCATCATTGCCCACGAGCTGAGCCATGCCGAGCATGACGCTGAAATGCGGCTTGGCAACAAACCAGACGCTATTTACCTTATCCCCTTTGGTATCGCCAGCAGCAGCATCATTCTGGTAATAGTACAGCGGCCAACCTTTGTAGGTTGTTTGCTTGCTACCGTCAGCCCGGGTAATCGTAGCGAAATCAGCGGTGGCCAGGCCCGAAGCTAGTTTAGGATTTTCAGCGTAGAACACGGGCCATACGCCCAAACAGTTGCCTTCGCATACCGATGCTCCGGCAACGTCGCGGGCGAAAAAGTACAGCGTTTTCCCTTTGGAGTCCGTCAGCACTTGCCCTAAAGACGTGGATTGAATGGAAACGTCCGCGGCGGGCGTCTGTTCATTTTTGGAATCAGAGGAGCAGGCGGTTAATAAAACAGCGGCTGCCAGGGTGTAGAAAAAGTTTTTTAAGTACATAGAGTTCATCGTTTACGATTCATCTAGGGTACTCGGAGAAAAGGGCGGAAAAGTTGTTTCAGCCAAAAAATTTATCCATCTGTCGAAAAGCAGGCCTCTTGTGGAACGTAAACCGAAGGATTGGTTTTGTCTTCGGGTCGAAATGGGTTAATTTCGCAGGGTTTCATCACACACTAGCAGTAGCTTCCACTTACCATATGGATCGATTTACCGGATTGATTGGCATTGTTGTTATTCTGGGCATCGCTTTTGCCTTATCCAATAACCGAAAAGCCATCAATTATCGAACAGTAGGCATTGGTCTGGCCCTTCAGGTCGGTCTAGCTGTTTTCATCTTAAAAACGTCCGCCGGGCAACAGCTTTTTGGAGCCATCGGCGAGCTTGTCAAAAAATTACTCGATAAGGCCAGCGAAGGAGCCACCTTCGTTTTCGGCCCCCTGGTTAATTCACCCCTGCTGACCAGCGTTTTCGGAGCTTCTAACAACTTCATTTTCTTTTTCCAGATTGTTCCTACGATCATTTTTGTGGCCGTACTGGTGAACATGATGTACCACCTAGGCATTATGCAACGCATCATTTCCGTACTGGCCCGGGGCATGTACTGGCTGATGGGTGTGAGTGGGGCGGAAGCTCTTTCCAACGTATCGAGTGCCTTTGTAGGGCAGGTCGAGGCTCAGATTATGATCAAGCCTTACTTGAAAGACATGACCAAATCCGAACTGATGTCTTCCATGACGGGTAGTTTTGCCTGTATTGCCGGAGGGGTCATGGCGACGTATATCAAATTGGGCGTGGATGCTTCGTATCTGTTGGCGGCTAGTCTGATGGCGGCTCCCGGAGCCCTGGTTATTTCTAAAATCGTCTATCCCGAAACGGAAGAATCGGCGACGAAGGGTGTTGTAAAACTGGAAGTCAAGAAACATCACGCCAACCTGCTGGATGCCATTGCCGCCGGAGCGGGGGAGGGCTTGAAAGTGGCTTTCAACGTAGTAGCGATGCTCATCGGTTTCATTGCGTTGATTGCCCTGGTGGATGCCATCTTCTGGCGGGTTGGTTACTACGTTTTTGGGATGAGCGATTTAAGCCTGAACTGGTTTTTAGGAAAAATCTTCTCCCTTTTTGCCTGGTGTATGGGTGTGCCGAGTGAGCACATTGAAGAAGCCGGAGCTCTGATGGGTACGAAAATGGTGGTAAATGAATTCGTGGCGTACCTCGATCTGGTGAAAATCCGCGAAACGCTGGACCCCAAAACCATTGCCATTACTAGCTTTGCTCTCTGTGGATTTGCCAACTTTAGCTCCATTGCCATTCAGGTGGGGGGCATCGGTGAGCTGGCTCCCACGCGGCGTTCGGATCTGGCCAAGCTGGGTTTCAAAGCTCTGATCTGTGGAACCCTCGCCAGCTACATGAGTGCGACCATTGCCGGCTTGTTGCTATAAAGCTGACGTAAAACTTAAGAAGAGATGGCGGGCACATGACCCGCCATCTGTGTTTTCGGCGTATGAATCAGTTACTGGATTACTTTCATTTCAAACCTGGAGAAGTCATCGGCAGTCTCGGCTGTGGTGGTGGCTTGTGGGAAGTGGGCTGGGGCGTACAGGTGGATCAACTGACCTTTGTATTGATGGACTTGGTACCGGAAATTCTGAATGAGGAAGAAATTCAGGCGGCGGTGCAGTACTGGGAAAAACAGTATAAGAAAACGTGTACCAGCCAGTTTATCCCCTGCATTGGTACAGAAACACAGATTCCCTCAGATGATCAGCAGTTAGATAAACTGCTGGTAATTAATGCCTTTCACGAATTTTCTGAGAAAGAAGCCATGATCGCCGAAATGAAGCGGGTAATGAAACCCGGCGGCTGGCTTTTTGTGGAAGAACCCCTGGCTCAATATCCTGGCGAAGTACACGAAGGTTGCGGAAAACCACTCTACGAACCCGCGACTCTGCGAGCAGTCTTCGAAAACCAGGGCTTTGTCTATCAATGGGCTGAGTCCACTTCACCCGTTTCTCAACTATTTACCTTCCAAAAATGATGATTGACGTTCGTTCTCCCCAAACCGCTGAAGAATGGAAAGCGTACTACCAATTACGCTATGAGGTTTTACGCGAACCCTGGAATCAGCCCCCGGGCAGTGAAGTATTGCCTGACGATCAAACAGATATTATCCACGTAGCTGCCTATGACACCGACGGTATTACTTTAGGAGTAGCCCGCTTACATACCAACGCCGACAGTAGGGGACAGGTTCGTTGTGTAGCTGTCTCAAAAACCGCTCAGGGCAAGGGCGTAGGTAAAAAACTGATGGCTCATCTCGAAACGCTGGCTCAGCGAATGGGCGTTACGGAAATCATTCTCGAGGCTCGGGAAAATGCCGTACCCTTTTACCAGTCTTTAGGTTATGACGTTACGCAAACGAGTTATTTACTATTCAATGAAATACAGCACTATACCATGCTCAAACGCTTAGCCTAGGGTAAGCTGGCATGTTTATTTTTCGGGGATGGGCAGACAATTGCTTATCTACCCATATGAATATGAATGCAAATCGTTTTCACTCCAGCTTTTCAGCCTTAAGTATATTAGGAGCCGGCATGATGGTGGTTATGTGCACGCAGTGTGTACAGAAATCCAAAGATGACGCGTCCCAAACCGATTCTACTGCTGTTACCACGCCGGTAGCTGAACCCACCGTGCAGTTGCCCGAACCTTCGAAGCCTAAGAATAAATTCAGTAATATCATTGGCTGGTCGGATGGACAGATGCCCCAGGCACCCGCTGGATTTGTCGTCACCGAATATGCGGGGAACCTTAAAAGCCCCCGCTGGGCCTATCAGTTACCGAATGGAGATGTGCTGATCGTGGAGTCCAACACGGAAACGAAAGGAGCCAAACGCGTTCAGGAGCAGGTTTCCGGTAAAATCAAATCCCGTTCGGATGACGGACTGAGTGCCAACCGAATCACACTCCTGCGGGATAACAATAAGGATGGTAAGCCCGACATGCGGGAAACGTTCCTTTCGGGTCTCAACCAGCCTTTTGGGATAGTATTGATCAAAAAGGATCTGTATGTAGCCAATACGGACGGTGTCTACAAGTTTCCGTATAACGAAGGCGATACGAAAATTACGGCCAAGGGACAGAAAATTCTGGAACTGCCCGCGGGTGGCTACAATAACCACTGGACTCGAAATCTGCTGACCAACGCCGACGGTTCGAAAATTTATATTTCCGTAGGATCGGGTAGTAACGTGGCCGAGCACGGCATGGAAAATGAAGTACGCCGAGCTAACATTCTGCAAATCAATCCCGATGGTACAGGGGAGAAAATTTTCGCCAGTGGCTTACGCAATCCCGTAGGAATGGACTGGGAGCCCCGTACCAAACAACTGTGGACGGCCGTCAACGAACGCGACGAACTGGGTGATGAATTAGTGCCCGATTACCTCGCTCACGTGAAAGAAGGAGCTTTTTATGGATGGCCTTTCGCTTACTGGGGAGCCCACGAAGATCCGCGAATGGCTGGCAAAAATCCGGAACTGGTGAAGAAAACGGTGGTACCCGATGTTGATCTGGGTTCGCACACGGCCTCTTTAGGTCTGGCGTTTTATAAAGGCGATAAGTTTCCTGAAGCTTATCGGCAGGGAGCATTTATTGGCCAACATGGTTCCTGGAACCGCTCTGAGCTGGTCGGCTACAAAGTAGTATTTGTTCCCTTCAAAAATGGAAAACCAGCGGGTAAACCTCAGGACTTTCTGACGGGTTTCATCGCCAATCCTGAATCGGGTGAAGTATACGGACGACCCGTAGGAACGTTCGTACTCAAAGACGGCTCGATGTTAATCACCGACGATGGGGGCGGAAAAGTATGGCGAGTCGCTGCTAAATAAACAGTTATCGTTAATCACACCTATACGCCCCGCAAGGGCTGCGGAATTGATAATCCGGATGATTTGAGTCGTCGTGACTTAAATGATCCGGATTTCTTTTTACGTTTTCCCCACCAAATGAGAAAACCCGTAACGGGCAAGGACGCAGAAATCAGGCTGATAATCACAAACAGGATTTGCGTAGGCCAGCCGTAAATACGACCCGTATGCAAATCCAGATTTGAATTTCGCCACTTCATCGCCAGGGGCTTTTTTTCGTGATCAATCTGATCAAAAAATTCTCCCGTACGACTATCGAAGAAGAAGTAACTAAAGCCCCGCCAGCCGTCGGAATTATTCTTTAGAATGCAGTAACAATTCAGCGGTTTGTCAGCTTTGTCCGTATAATTAATACCAATGATTTTGTATTGCTCCTGTACAAAATGACGGATTTGTGCGAAGGCCAAGTCTTCCGCCGGAGCTGTGGGGAGTTGGGTTGAGGGCGTCTTGAATTCCCGGCCAAATGCAGGTTTTTCTTTGGCTCCCATTAAACGATAGATACCGCCTTCCCACCATTTAAACGACCAGACCAGTCCCGTAATCGCAATGAATAAAACCACGGGCAGAATGTAAAAGCCTAGTGTATTGTGCAAATCATAGTTGAGACGCTTCCAATGGCCGCTCGTCTTCACAGTCAATCGATTCTTCAGGTTTTTCCACTGGCGAGGAATCCAGAGTACAAAGCCCGTGAGGAGCATGACCATGAAAATCAACGTAGAACCTCCAACGATGAAGCTGCCAATGGGCTTAACCAGTAGTAAATGCTGATGGATTTGCCGATCTAGGTTGAAGAACTCGTACTTCCGATCAACGACGCCCAGTACGGTTCCCCGGTACGGATCGATGAATACGTCATCCCAGTACGTGAGTTGAGTGAAGTACGTCAATCCGGCTTTTTCGGGAGGAGCTATCTGCTGAGCCATGAACAGGTACGGGTCGGTAGGATCCCCGGAAATTTCGACCGAAGTGATCTTTTTTCCGGGGATCGCCTGCTGGGCAATCGTTCGAAGCTCGGATAGATTCAGGGGCTGTTGCGTAGGTTTGAGGTGGTACAACTCCGAATGAAAGAGACGGAACAATTCCTCATCAAACACGTACAAGGTGCCGGTAATCGAAACGATGAAAACCACCAGGCCGGTTAGTAAACCAAGCCAGAGATGCACCAGCCTCGTAACGGTTCTGAATCTACCCTTTGCCATTAGAACGTGTAGTTAATGGTGACTAACGAATTAGAAGGAGCACCGGGGAAAAGGCGGATGTAGTCGTATCCACCTACCCAATACGTTTTATTCGTCAGGTTGTTGAGGTTATATTGTAACTGAACACGACCTACGTTGTAATACAGAGCTGCATTGAAGATCTGGAACGAAGGAATGCTCTGGTCCAGGCTAATGGATAGGTTGCGTTTGTCTACAAAGTTGGTACCGAAGCCCACGCCCAGGCCCTTCAAAGCACCCTGCGGAATGGAATAGCGGGTCCAGAAGTTGAACATATTACGCGGAGCGTTGGGCTTTTGAATGTTACGCTCAGCTTCGGTTAGCGTTTCGGTGATCTGTGCTTTGTTGTATGAGTAAGAGGCAATGACGCTCCAGTTTGGGAGAATCCGACCAATAATGTCGAACTCGAACCCACGCGATTCTTCAGCCCCAATCTGACGCAGCAAATCCGGGTTCTGCGGATCGTTGGCGTTATACAGCGTGTTTTTCTGCTTGATTTGATAAACCGCAAACGAAGCCGTCAGTCGGTCGTCGAACCAACTGGATTTACCACCCACTTCAACCATGTTGCTTTCTAGGGGTTTGAATGGACCGCCGGCGTTGGGATTAGCGATGTTGGAAGCCGTTTGCGGGTTGTAGCCCTGTACATACGTGGCATACAGGTTGATGTTCGACGTTGCCGTAAATACTAAACCAAAACGAGGCAGCCACGCCGACTGATTTGTCTTCTTCTCATCTTTGGTTTTGTACTTGTCAAAGTCGGTGTAGTTTTCGTACCGTACGCCCAGTAAGGCCTGAAAGCGACCAATCTTGATCTGATCCTGAATATAACCGGCGTTCAGATAGTAGTAAGTAGGATCAAACGAACGCTGAGCGTAAAACAGCTTACTATCGTCCTGAATGCGTTGCGAATTCAGAATATTGCTTAAATCAAAGTGGGGAACATTTGGTACCGGATTCCCACTAGCATCTAGTAAATAGCGAGACTTATTAGCTGGATTGTAGGTAGCGATGAATCCGTTATTGGCCGCATTACGGTACCCACTGGCTTGTAATTGCGAACCGCCCGTGGGCAGTTTTTCACTGCCGTAATCATACCCAACTACAACGCGGTGTTCCAAAGGCCCCGTCGATCCTTCCAGGTTAAAGTATCCGGAAAAGTTATCGATGTACCGGTTTCTTTTCCGCATAAATACCTGCATGGCGATTTTGTCAGGTTGCGTAGCTCCGGTAGCATCCACACCATAGGCGTTGGCGGAACGATGCTCATACAAATCTTCCGAATAACCGGTCTTCATGTAAGCTGCATTGAAACTGAGCCAGTTGGTTAGCTTCCGACTCAACGACAGCGAAACATTGTACGTTTGCTCGTTGAGGTAGTCATTGCCAGTACTCAAAGCCAGGGAAGTGGGTGTGGAGTACAAATCATTGGTATTCATGATCGACTGTCCACGATCCAGACGGCTTTTGGAGTTGTTGTACACCAGATCGAAATTGATCCGGGTCTTGTCGTTAGGCAGGAAGGAGAACGAAGGAGCGATGATCAGGTTTTTGTCGAATTGTAAGTCCCGGAACGACTGAGCATCTTCGTAACCCAGGTTGATGCGGTACAGCAGCGAACTGTCTTTATTGGCTGGACCCGTGAAATCAAGCAAGGTTCGTAAAGTATTGAAACTACCCAGGGATATGCTAACGGATTTTCGGTTTTCGTCGAGTGGTTTCTTCGTAACCCGGTTCACCGTTCCGCCCGGACTGGCATTGCCGTACAAAGCGGATGAAGGCCCTTTCAGTACTTCTACCCGTTCCAGGTAATTGGCCAGGGGTTGCTTCCAGAAACCCGTACTGGTACGCAGCCCATTCAGCAATTGCGTGTTGGATTGGCCATTGATCCGAAAACCACGGATGGTCAAATCATCGTAAAAGGTAAACTGCGTTACGCCACTGAAGTTTTTTACTACTTCACCCACTCGCATCAGGCCCTGATCGGCGATCAGTTCTTTACTGGCGTATGAAACCGATTGTGGCAAATCTTTGATCTGCGTAGCTGATTTACTACCGATAAAGGTCGAGCTAGTTTTGTAGGTGGTTTCCTTACGACCCACAATTTCTACCTGTTGCAAAGCAGTACTAGTTGAGGCTAGTACAATCGTCAGGTCGATGCCACCCGTAGCGGGCAGGCGTACGGTGTGTTTTTGGGTTTCGTAACCCACGCTGCTAAAATGAAGCGTGTACGAGCGTCCGGATTCGAGTTGCAGTTGAAAAACGCCCGTTTCGCTGGAACTGGTACCGGTACGTTGCGAAGGAACCGTAATGTGAACAGCGGGCAGGAAGTGTCCGGAAGCGTCTTTAACTACCCCCTGAATGACACCGTCAGGCAAATCGGCATTTTTTTTCTGATCCTGAGCCTGGACCAGTTGGAAGGATACTAATAAAGCAAGGTAAACCAGGGAAAGAAAGATAGATTTCATTGATACATAGAGTTAGTTGTTATTTAGATTAAATAAAAACAATGCAAAAATAATCGCGTAACTGGTATGTACCAGACGTATATAGTGAATTAATGTTTCTACATCGATCAAAAGCAGAATGGAAGCTCGTAGGAAGAGACTTCGTATTATTTTTTTAAGACGGTAGAAAACATTCAGCTGATGAAAATTTTCAACTATTGTATCACTCTACTGACCATTAGTCTGTTGACTCTGGGAACGAGTACGGCCCAGCAGAAAAAGCCTGATTCCATGAAACGCTATACCAAAGTGCCCGCCGGTTATCTGATGGTTTTACGGCAGGATGATGATGTACTGAAGCAGCTCGAAGCTTTTGCTGAACAGGAGAAGATTCCTTCGGCTTCGTTTACGGGTATGGGCTTCGTGAACGTAACCTTTGGTTTTTTCAATTTTGAAACCAAGGAGTACGATCCCCGGGAATTTAAAGGCGTAGAGCTGGCGAGTATGACGGGGACGATTGCCTGGCAGAAAGGGAAGGTTTCGCTCCATACGCACGGCGTCGTAACGGACAGGACCTTTGCGGCCTACGGAGGACATATCCTGGCGGCCAGCGTAGGGACGGGCTCTGTCGAAATTCTGATTACCGTTCACGATAAAAAACTGGAACGGGTTATGGAACAACCCCTGGGGGCTAATGTCCTGCATTTGGAACCCTGAGTGCTACACAAAAAAAGCCACTCCCTGATCAGAAAGTGGCTTTTGCTTCAAATGTATCGTATTATCGGATTCGTACCTCGTAAGGCAGACGAGCCTGGATACCATTGAGGGTGTGTAATTTCTTGAGCTTCTGCACGTAAGGTACCAGATCGCCAAACGTGGCCAGCATGACGCGTGCTTCCTGCTCTTCTTCAGCTGTATCGAAAAGAGTTTGGTAGAAGTCTTTCTTCGCCGGATACCGAACCCGGTATTCACCAGCTTTTAGTTTGGCTTCGCTGGCCGCAATCTGAATGGCTTTTTCCAGTCCACCTAATTCATCGACCAGACCGTTTTGTTTTCCTTCCAGGCCTGACCAGACACGACCTCCGGCAATCGCCCGAAGTTTTTCAACCGGCATTTTACGTCCCTGAGCCGCTTTTGTGGTAAAGACTTCGTAGAAACGATCGGTCGATTTCTGGAAGCGGTTCTTCTCAAATTCGTCCATTTCCCGGGTTAGGGTAGGGTAATCGGAGTGAGCGTTGGTATTGACGCGGTCAAACGTAATACCGAGCTTATTCTTGGTGAATTCATCGACGCGGAAGAACAAGGAGAATACGCCAATGGAACCCGTAATCGTCGTAGGTTGAGCCACGATCTTGTTACAACCCATGGCCATGTAATACCCACCCGAAGCCGCATACGTAGACATGGACGCAATGATGGGTTTCTGCTCTTTGGCTTTCTGGATTTCCCGCCACATCACTTCTGAAGCTAAGCCAGAACCACCCGGCGAGTTGATCCGCAGGACGATAGCTTTTACATTTTTGTCTTTACGGGCCTTACGAATTTCGGCCGCCATCTTCTCAGAAGCTATCTGATTATCGCTATCATTGTCACCGTCCACAATGTCACCCTGGGCGATGATCACTGCAATTTTGTTATCTGTATTCGGAGCTTTGGAGTCATCGGAGGTTTTCAGGTATTTGCTCAATCCAACGTACTTGAGTTTATCGTCTTCCTTGAGCTTGAGATTTTTCCGAATCGCGGATTCAAATTCATCGTAGTAACCTACGTTCGTCACCAGTTTGTGCTTGAGAGCATCCTGTGGTTCGTAGGCCTGCAAAGAATCCGCTACCGTTTTTAGTTCGGGTACCGAAACGCCCCGGCTTTCCGAGATTTCGGCAAGCACCTGGTTGTAAATGGAATTCAGGAATGACCGAGTCTGCTCGCGGTTTTCATCACTCATATTCTCCCGTAAGAAAGGCTCTACGGCACTTTTATAGTTTCCTACGCGGAATACGACGGGTTTAATATCGAGTTTATCAAAGGTGCCTTTGTAAAATTCGTACTCGGCATTAAGTCCGTTGAAATCAAGTCCACCGGCGGGATTCACGTATACTTTATCGGCCACCGACGAGAGGTAATAGCCCTGCTCGCTATACGTTTCGCCGTAGGCATACACAAATTTGCCCGATTTTTTAAAGTCGTTCAAAGCGGCCCGTACTTCTTCGAGTACTGCCCAACCCGCACTCGGACTATTCGCTTTCAGATAAATACCCTTGATTTTGGAGTCAGCTTTTGCTTTGGTCAGTGCTTCTTTCAACTGAACAACACCTACTACTTCTGTATTAGCAAAGGGGCCACCTAGCTCGGAAAAGGGATTGGTTTTATTATCGTGTTCGGTAAAGCTTTTATTCAGGTCCAGCTTCAGGATGGAGTTTTCTTCAATTACCACATCACTGCTTCCCGATCCGGCTATGGAAGCAATGCTCAGTAGCACGAATACCGAAAGAATGGAGAAAAGCACCAGACCCACCAGGGTAGCCAGTACGTATTTCAAAAATTGCAACATATGGAATGACTACTAATGTTTTGGTAAAAGGAATAGTCTTGGTTTTGTATCGTATAACTCCAAAAATAACAAGCCCGTTTTGCAACGGGCTTGAAAAAGTCTGAACGGGAATTCCCGCGGATGAAAGGCTGAAAACCAACGTGAACTCAGCGGTTAGATTACCGGAATTTTGGAAGTCAGGGTTTGGTAATCCTGACGGCTTTTCCGGATTACTTCGTGAGCAACGTCACGACCGTATACGCTGTCGATTTCGATAATGGCTTTGGCTTCGCCAGGAATGTTTTTGTACGTCAAGAAGTAATGAACGAGACGGTTCAAAACGCTTTTAGGGCAGTCATTCAAATCCGTCCAGCCACCGTATACGGCGTCATTTTTCAGTACGGCGATGATTTTATCATCCGCTTCACCCTTATCAATCAGGCGAATACCGCCGATGGGGATGGCCTGAAGAATGATGTTACCGTGGGGAATCGTTTTTTCGGCCCATACGCAAATGTCGAGTGGGTCACCGTCGCCTTCGGGAATATCGCGGCCAGACTGCTCGGTCGCGTATTGAGCAATGGCATCGCCGCAGTAGGTCTGGGGCAGGAAGCCATATAAGCAAGGCATGTAATTGGAAAAAAGCTGGGGACGATCAATTTTCAGAAAGCCCGTTTCTTTGTCAATTTCGTATTTGACCGTATCCGTAGGTACAATTTCAATAAAGGCGGTAACTACTTCAGGGGCATTTTCCCCGATGGGAACCCCGTGCCAGGGGTGTGCAATTTGCGTCGAAAAACTCATACAATAGAACCGATTTAATGCGGTTTGACAGACAATAGTGGCTAAAATTAGCTGATTATATAAATAGAAGTACTCGCTTTGAAAATCATCCTACTTTTTCTCCGATTCCTGCCTTTTCTCTGACTTTGTATTCCGTCGTTCGTTCGGAATTAGAAGCCATCAATTCGCCCAGAAAGCCCGCGAGAAAGAGCTGAAAGCCAACGATAATAGCCGTTAAAGCTAAGAAAAATTTAGGATCGTCCGTCAAGTTTCTAAACTTATGACCTGCGGATACACTGTAAATTTTATCAAAGGCTAGCCAAAGCGTTGCTACAAAGCCCAGCAGAAAGGAAATAACCCCGAAACTGCCGAACAAGTGCATGGGTCGTTTGCCGAAGCGATTTACGAACACGATGGTCAGCATATCAAGCAGCCCGTATATAAAACGCTCTAAACCGAATTTGGTTTTACCATATTTTCGAGCCTGATGTTGTACGGCTTTCTCACCAATCTTGCCGAAGCCATTCCACTTAGCTAAGATGGGAATATTTCGGTGCATTTCGCCGTAAAGACGTACCGATTTAGCAACGGGTGCGTCGTAGGCTTTTAAACCGCAATTAAAATCGTGCAGGTTTACGCCCGAAACCCAGCGGGAGACGGCATTAAACAATTTGGTTGGTAGCGTCTTCGTGAGCGGATCGTAACGTTTCTGCTTCCAGCCCGAAATCAGGTCGTAGCCATCTTCTGTAATCAGGCGATAGAGTTCAGGAATCTCATCCGGGCTATCTTGTAGATCCGCATCCATGGTGATAATAACCTGACCCTGAGCGGCTTGGAATCCCGTATGGAGGGCGGCAGACTTTCCGTAGTTCCGGCTAAAACGTAGCCCTTTAATCTGCGGATTTTCAAAAGAAAGCTGGCGAATGACCCGCCAGGAATGATCGTTACTTCCATCATCTACCAGAATCACTTCATACGTAAACTGATGTTGATTCATTACCCGCTCAATCCAGGCACAAAGTTCAGGAAGCGACTCCTCTTCGTTGTACAGGGGGATGACGACGGATAGTTGCAAGGGATATGGTGGCATTTGCGTAAAGTCCGAAAAACGGAAACGTTTGGCGTTTTAAGAATAACCCTCGAACGGCGAAATTCATTTCATTTCGGAAAATGGTGTAGACCGCTTTCCCCTTAAAACGCTCACCTCTTAAAAAATCAGGTAGTAATCTTTCAGCAAAGCTACGAAATCCGGCGTGTACTCATTCGTTTCATCGCGGATACAAAGTACTTCGGGCGTAATTTCTGCGGGAGTGGCCTGTCGCGTAAAGAGCGTCAAGAGCCTGAAAGTGGGTTTTCCAGGATCATTTTTTAACGCCAGTTGCTGCCGTATATGCAGTCCGTAGGGACGTATTTCCTTCGCTAGTAAATCGGTTTCGAATACGGGCAGTAAAACGGCAAACCGACCTTCAGGGGCCAGATGCCTGTCGACCGCCGCTGCCAATTCGGCCAGCGAAAGACGTTCATCGTGGGCCGCCCGGTTTCGGCCTTCGTTGGGCGAACGCAGGTAATTCTGAAAAAAAGGAGGATTGGAAATAATGAGATCGTACGGATGCTCAGACGCAAAGGACTGAATGGCCGTTTCGTAAATGTGTATAGTTTCAGCAAAGGGACTTTCCTGCACATTGGTACGAGCTTGCGAAGCCGAACTAGGGTCAATTTCAACCGCGTGGATGTGGTACGGGGCCGTTAGTCGCTGGGCAAGCATCAATGGCAGGAGTCCCGTACCCGTACCAATGTCGAGAATGCGATGACTCTCTTGCACGGGCGTCCAGGCACCCAGCACACAGGCATCCGTACAGACTTTCATGGCCGTCTGATCCTGCCAGATGGTGAATTGTTTGAAGCGGAAGTATGAATGACGAGCCAAGGTCTATACACTACTGAAGAAAACGGATCTAAAGATTATTTCCGACCAAAATCAGCCGGATTTTCGCCCCAGTATTCGGTTTCCCACTTTAAAATCTTCGTTGAAAAGGTATTGTTCTTAAGCCAGGTTTCGGCCCGGTCGATCAGCTCGAAAAGAATTTTATTCTGATCGGTCTCGGGAAGTTTGGTGTTGGCGTGTTTGTTGCGTACCCAGCTAATAGCCGTTCGCGAATCGGAGTAAAGCGGTAGCGGACTGTTGTGCCGTTTGAGGTGAGCCAGTCCATGCACAATCGCCAGAAATTCTCCTACATTGTTCGTGCCATCCGCAAACGGACCCATGCGGAAAATGAGCGTACCCGAGGGATACTCGACTCCCTGGTATTCCATCACGCCGGAAGCCGTATTCCAAGCCGCATCTACGGCCAGGGCAGGAGTGATCGGTTTACCCACCAGTGCCGCATTTTTCGGGGCAGCGGGTTGTTTTTTGGCCGTTCCGATGTGTTTGTACGGATTTTCCCGAAAGGCTATAACTGCCTGCTGCTTGTCCTCAAATGACTTATACTGGGCTCCATTGAAGCCTTCGATCTGGGCTTTGGCGTCTTCCCAGTTATCGAAAATGCCCGGATGCCGTCCCTGCCAGACTACGTAATATTTCGTTTTCTTACTCACGAGGGCAAAGGTAAGGGGGATTTTCAGTTTACAGTTTTGGGTTTACCGCTTTCAGTTTCCCTACGATAAATTCGGTAAAGTTATCAGGACGCGTTGTCCGTCGCAGTTGCTACGGACGTAAACGTTGGTAGGCTGTCCCTACCGAGTTGGTTGATTCCCCACATTTCATACGGGGCTAATGATATTCAACCCCTTCGGGGTTGGCGGTTACTAGTAATGCAAGTGGTCTGTAGCGTTTGATGGGCACATTGCAGTTGACAAGTCGGTAGAGGTACCTGCTTAAAATAGTGCAACCCATTCAAAACCCGATGGAAACAAACAGTAGAGCGAAATTCAGGTTTTTAGCAATGCTTTAGTGGTACGAGGGCAATAAAACAATTCGGGTTTTAAAAGATCAAGGCTTCGTTTGCTGATCTTTTAAAACCCGAGTATAACATGGAATGAACTACTGCAAACTACACCAATTCCTTGTACTGCATTCGGTGAAGATTGGCGTAGGCTCCTCCACTTTCGAGGAGTTCTTCGTGCCGTCCGGCTTCAACGATGTGACCTTTGTCGAGTACCAGAATCTGATCGGCATTCTGAATGGTACTAAGGCGGTGAGCAATCACGATCGCCGTACGACCTTTCATCAGCTTAGTAATAGCCGCCTGAATCAGCTCTTCGGTCTCCGTATCCACGGAAGCCGTGGCTTCATCAAGGATCAGAATACGCGGATTGCGTACCAGTGCCCGTACAAACGAAATCAACTGACGTTGCCCTACGGAAAGTGTAGCCCCGCGTTCCATAACGTTGTAATCGTAAGTGCCCGGCAGACGTTGGATAAATTCGTCGGCTCCCACGAGGCGAGCGGCTTCAATGACCTGCTCCCGCGTAATCGTCGGATCGCCCAGCGTAATGTTGCGTTCGATCGTATCCGAAAACAGGAATACATCCTGCAATACCACCCCGATCCGGCTTCGTAACCAGCCCAGTTCGTAGTTTTTTAGATCAACATCTTCAATAAGAATTTGACCTTTCTGAATCTCGTAAAAACGACT
>NZ_JBMDWJ010000264.1:0-13333 GCF_048595215.1 Siphonobacter sp. | reverse complement strand
AACCAGCAACAGGCGGTACTGAGTTGGGGTACGGCTCAGGAAGTAAACAGTGCTTATTTCATTGTTGAAAAAAGTCGCGATGGTAAAAGCTTCGAGGGCATTCGTACCGTAGCAGCCAAGGGTCAATCCAAACAAGCCCAGGCCTACACGTTTGTCGACGAGCAGGCAACTTATGGTGTGAACTACTACCGCCTCAGACAAATGGATACGGATGGTCGTAGTCAGGTCTTCCGTAGTGTTTCGGTAATTATCGATTCACCCGAAAACCGTTTGTTTTCCGTATACCCCAATCCCAATCGCGGAGAGTCCTTTAGCGTACGTGTTCAAGACGAAACTACGCAACTGCAGTTGCAAACCTTACAGGGCGTGAGTGTACCCGTACAAATTTCACCGACTTCGCAGGAGTTACGCGTCAATCCTACGCAGTTGCTCGTGCCGGGTACCTACGTATTACGCATTCAGGACCACTCGGGTGTATATGCTCGTAAAATCGTAATTCTTTAGGCTATTCCTTTTCAGCACCTTGATTCTATGCAAAAGAGACGGAGCGAACTCCGTCTCCTTTTGTTTCTAGACAACTTGTATTAGAAAGGACAACTGGTCACACCTATTCATTTTAAAAATAAGTATTTGCATAAATGTGCATTTTTGCATAATGTTGCAAAAATATTTATGCTATGCACGTAAAGAAAGCCCGCAGAGCTACCCTGTTCATTTTTCTGGTATGCGGTCTCGGCATCGCCACCTGGGCTCCGTTGGTACCCTTCGCTAAAGAACGATTAGCTCTAAATGAAGCTCAATTGGGGCTTTTGCTACTTTCGCTAGGGGCGGGAGCTTTGATCATGCTTCCCCTAAGCAGCATTTTCTTACACCGCTACGGAAGCCGGAATGTAATTCTGGTAGCGGGCTTACTAATGGCTCTATTGCTACCGACTCTGGTGGTACTGGCTCATCCGATGGCTATGGGAGCCGCTCTGTTCTTTTTCGGAGCCAGCATGGCTACGGTGGATGTGGCGATGAATGTACAGGCCCTCAGTGTAGAAAAGCAGTTACAGAAACCCATCATGTCTTCCTTCCACGGTCTATATAGCCTCGGCGGAATTTTAGGACCCTTAGTGATGGCGGGTTTATTGAAAGTCCCCTTAAGTCCATTGCTGGCCGCTAGTCTGGTGTCACTGAGTTTGGTTATCCTTCTCTTCACGCAGTATAAAGCTTTGTTACCTGCGATGGAAGAAGTACGTAATGAATCCTCTGCTGGCTTAAGCTGGCCGAGTGGTCCGGTCTTGTTTTTAGGACTGATGTGTTTCATTGCGTTTTTGGCGGAGGGTTCCATTCTGGACTGGAGTGGTGTCTTCTTACGTGACGTTCATCACGTCGATCCCGCCCTGCTGGGACTTGGATACGCGGCTTTTTCCGTAGCCATGACCATTCTGCGACTAGTGGGCGATGGTCTTACGCAGAAGCTGAAGGCTCAAACGCTGGTCAAGGGTGGAGCTTTACTGGCGAGTGCGGGTTTTGGACTGGTAATCCTGAGCCCTTGGTATGAACTTTCCTTGGTAGGCTTTACACTCGTGGGACTGGGAGCGGCCAATATTGTCCCTATCTTTTTCAGTGCTTCGGGACAGTTACCGAATACTTCGGCCGCTCAGGCTCTTCCTATCGTCACCACTATTGGGTACGCGGGGCAGTTGGCCGGTCCGGCATTGATTGGTCTGGTAGCTGAGCTGACTTCCTTACCCATCGCCTTTGCGGGCATTGCCGCGTTATTACTACTGGTGAGTCTTTCGTATCGAACCTTTCATTAATCGTCAACGATGAAATTAGAACACGTAGCCATTTGGACTCGTAATTTGGAAGCCATGCGGGCCTTTTATGAAACCTTCTTTTCCGGAGAGTCCAACGCCAAGTATCACAATACTACCACGGGACTAGAAAGTTATTTTCTGCGTTTCGAGTCTGGAGCCCGGCTGGAATTGCTCTATAAATCGGACATTCCGGAAAACCGGAATGACACCCTTCAGCAACAACACTTAGGATTGATCCACTTAGCATTTGAAGTAGAAAGTCGCGAGGCAGTCGAAAGCAAAGCTAGGCAATTGGCTCAGGCGGGTTTTCCGATCTTACGCGGACCGCGAGTAACGGGGGACGGCTATTACGAATTTGAAAGTCACGATCCGGAGCAAAATCGTCTGGAAGTAAGTTATCGTCTGCCTTGACCGTTATGAAAAAAGAACTACGCTTTTCGCATATTCTGGCTCAGCTTGAAAAGGAAAAAACGGTGGCCTTCACCCACCTGAGTCTGGAGCTGAACGTTTCAGAAGATACCATTCGTCGGGATATTGATGAACTGGCGAAACTGGGACTTCTCGCTAAAATTCGCGGGGGAGCCATGCCTCGTTCCGCTCATCCGTTGACGTTCAAAGATCGAATCGGTTACTTGAATGAGGACAAAGAACGGATGGCCCTGAAAGCAGTACGACTGTTACGAAACGGAATGACGGTATTCATGGATAGTGGTACTTCGGTGTATACGCTCGTTTCCCTGTTACCGGCGTACCTTGAACTTCGTGTCATCACGAATAATACGGCTTTGATTCCCTTATTAGCTTTGTACGCGAACATTGAAACCCACATACTCGGCGGGAAGTACGACAAGGAACGTGAAATTTTGACTGGACTAGCCGCCGTAAAAACCGCCGAACAATTTCGGGCGGACTTGTTTTTCATGGGCGTTTGTTCGATTGATCTTCAGGCGGGAATTACGGCTACCAACCAACCCGAAGCCGAACTGAAACAAACCATGACCGCTGCTTCAATTCAGGTAGTAGCCCTTTCAGATGCCAGTAAGCTTGGCACGCAGGATCCTTTTGCGGTATGTCGCCTTTCGGAAGTATCTCACATTATTACTGAACGCGACCCAACGGATCCGTTCTTTGAAGCCTACCAAAAGGCTGGCGTACATTTTCTGTAATAGGTACAGGCAATCGTATGCATCCAAGCTTAGAAAAATTTATGAAGACGGTACGTAGGTTATGGCTGACGTAAGTGTATGAATTCTGAGAATTTAAAAAACCGAAGCCAAGAGATCCAGTCCCTGACGGTTAAGGGGTTTTTCCAGATACCCCGCTACCTGTGGATAATCCTTCGCTCGTTGCCGATCCGCTGGATCTACGGATGAAGTAATAATCACTACCCGGATGGTACTACGCAGGGCCTGTTGCTGTAAGGCTTCCAGAAACTGCCAACCACTCATAATGGGCATGTTTAAGTCCAATAAAATGAGGTATTGTTCGTCGGTTTCTTCAGCTGCCAGTAAAAAATTCAAAGCTTCCCTACCATTGTAAAAAAGTTGCGGCTTTAGGGATAATCCCGCATTGATGACCCGAAGCTGGTGGAGCTTAAGCATGATAAAATCATCATCTACGATAAGTACTTTCATAAGTCGTAAGGCAAGGTGACGTTGACCTGTTGTGCTTTATGAGCGATTTCTCGTACAATCGTGTCTAGCTCATGAGCCGAAGCACGAATGTGAGCCAATAACTCGGTTCGGAGCATTTCTTCCATATTTTCTTCCTCCAACGCATCGACCAAACCCATCAGGCGAGCAATGGGGGTTCGGACGACGTGACACTGAATCCAGGCAATTTCTTTTAGCTTCTGATTTTGGGCTTTTATGGCTCTATCGTACTGGACGTGCTGGGTAATATCGTGGGCCAGAATGAGCTTTGATGGACGGCCATTGAGTACAATAACTTTGCTTTGAATGAAAACAAAGATAATTTCTCCGTTTTTCTTCCGGTGCCGAAACATGCCTTGGTGGGAACCCTCCTCCGAAACCCGCGATCTTTTCATGGCTTCTTCTAGTAAGGGCATATCCTCACTGGGTCTGATTTCCCGTATGGACATGCGGAGAAACTCGGCCTTATCGTATCCGTAATGTTTTACAGCGGCTTCATTCACATCAACGAAATGGAGGGTTTCCATGTCATACACCCACATGGGTTCGGGGCTTGACTGAAATAGCGTACTGTATCGTTTTTCGGACTCGCGTAAGGAGGCTTTTAGCTTACAGCGTTCGATGCAGTACAGAATGCTCTTTTGCAAAGAGAAGGCCGACCATTCGCTTTTGAGCAGATAATCTGAAAACCCTAGCTCAATGAATCGGGTACTGAGGCCAAAGGCTGGATCATCGGCCAGAACGATGAGGGGAAGCCGGGGACAAAGCGATACCAATGCAGTAATGGATTCCGCCAGATTAGAACCGGCTACGGCACTGTCTAAGAGCACCACCTCCAAGCGAGCCGCTTCGGAAGTTTGTAAAAAATCAGCCGCTTCGGAAATGGTTTTACACCGTTGTATTTCTGGTGTTGCGTAGATTCCGCTGAGAAAATTCCGAATTTTTTCTAAATCCGGGTTATTATCTTGAACTACAAGTAAGCGTATGTAATAATTCATGGAATAATAGGCAAAAACAATCCATTCTCAAACCGCTTCCCAATAAGGGATTACGGCACAGAAAATGCACTAGTTTCTGCAAACGGATCAATGTATGTGGCGGCAATAACATCGTGCTTACTCAGAATACTGAGTAAGCTAAGTAAAGATGGCGAGTCTTTGGTTAATCTGTGTACTTATGATTAAAACGTATAAACTCAGGCTAAAAAAGCACTAGGTTACCGAACAATAACTTGGGTATACTTGCTCGCACCGCTTTTATTAGTAGTAGCTTCGTATCACTAGCGTTTGTTTGACGCCCATTTCATCACCTCTCTACCTTTACTATGATCAAAACCCTTTTTTTCCTTATACTGTTTACGCTCACCGCATTTTCAGGCCGGGCTGCTCACGTTGATACGCTGGAGATTGCTAGTACCCGGATGAACCGCACCCTGCGGGCGGCAGTGGTTTTACCCGATCGGTACAAGAAAAGTAAACAGGCCTTTCCCGTATTGTACCTGTTGCATGGCGGGTCGGGTAGCTTTCGGGACTGGCTGACCAAAACGCCTGATCGTACCTTACTGCACCGACTTTCCAATCAGTATAATTTGATTATCGTTACACCCGACGGCGATCCGACCAGTTACTATTTTGATAGTCCCTTACGAAAGGAAAGCCAGTTCGAAACTTTCATAACTCAGGAACTTATCGAGAAAATTGATCGCAGCTATCGTACCGTTCGCTCGGGAAAGGGTCGTGTTATTGCGGGACTTTCCATGGGTGGTCATGGAGCCCTGTACCTATCCTGCCGCCATCCTGAATTGTACGCGGCGGCGGGTAGTATGAGTGGGGTGATGGATATTAATACCGCTCAGTGGAAAGTAGATTCGAGCTTTGCCCGGTCGCGGGCTAGCAACTTTGCCCGATTGCTGGGACCGCCCAAGCCCGGCCCAACCCCTTATCCCGGTTATACATTAGTAACCCTGGCCGACCGCCTCAAGAGCAATCAGTTGCCGTTGATTCTGGACATCGGCGTAGATGATTTTCTCGTTGAAACGAATCGCGATTTGCACCGTCGTTTGGTCGAAAACCAGACGCCCCACGATTATACGGAGCGGCCCGGTGCTCATACCTGGACTTACTGGGAAAATGCCTTATCGTATCAAGTATTGTTTTTCAGCAAAATTCTTACCGCTAATCGGGTAGCAGTACCTTAATGCCGAGTATGAAAAAATGGATACGTTACACCTGCTGCATCGTTTGGGGAATCGTTGGACTCGTCTCGACGAGTACCGCCCAAACGCTCCGCGTAGAAGGAGGACGCATTACGGGCACCCGTCAGGGAAACGTTCGTAGTTATAAAGGCATTCCTTTTGCGGCTCCACCCGTAGGTAATCTTCGCTGGAAAGCTCCTCAACCGGTGCTACCCTGGAAAGGCGTTCGAACCTGTACCACTTTCGGACCCAGCCCCATGCAGCCTTTGCCCGCTCCGTTTAGTATGTGGAGTCAGGAATTTCTAATCCCGAAAGAACCCATTAGTGAAGATTGTCTGTACCTGAACGTCTGGACGACGGCTCGTAAAGACGAAAAACGACCCGTACTCGTCTGGATTTACGGGGGTGGTTTCTCGGGCGGAGGAAGTGCCGTACCCATTTACGATGGCACCGCTATGGCGGCAAAAGGGATTGTGTTCGTTAGTTTTAATTACCGGGTAGGACCCTTTGGTTTCTTTGCTCATCCCGAGCTTACGCAGGAATCTGGTCATCATGCTTCCGGGAATTATGGTCTCATGGATCAGATTGCCGCGTTGCGTTGGGTTCAGAAAAACATTGCCGCCTTTGGGGGGGATCCTACGAACGTAACCATCGCCGGTCAATCGGCGGGTTCGATGAGTGTGAATAGTTTAGTCGCTAGTCCGGAGGCTCGTCATCTTTTTCGTAAAGCCATTGCCGAAAGCGGAGCCAGTTTTGCACGACCCCTCGCCAATTTGAAAACCGCCGAGGAAAGTGGTGTCCACGCGATGCATACCTTGGGAGCTGCCTCACTGGCTGAGCTTCGCAGGAAACCAGCTACTGACATTCAGCGAATGGCAACCGCAGTGCGAGGACCCATTGTTGATGGATACATACTGCCCGAAACGGTTGCTCAGCTCTTTGCCGCGGGTCAGCAGAACCCCGTCGTTCTGCTGACCGGCTGGAATCAGGAAGAAGGTTTATTGCAAAGTCCACTGAAAACGGCCGATGCGTACCGACTCTACCTACAGCAACAGTATGGTTCAGAGGCGGCTTCGCTGTTGGCTTTTTACCCGGCCCCTACCGAAGAACAGGCGGTAACGTCTCAATACAATCTTTCGCGAGATCTCATGTTTGGGATTCAAAACTATGCCTGGGCTCAACTGCAAAGTCAACAAGGTCAGCCTGTGTACGTCTATCGGTTTACTCGAAAAGTGCCGGGTACGGGGGAGTATGCCAAGTACGGAGCCTTTCATACGGGGGAAGTGGCGTATGCCTACGATAACCTGAAATTCATTGATCGTCCCTGGCAGCAGGTGGATCACGAACTGGCTCGGATCATGTCTGGGTACTGGCTAAATTTTATCAAGACCGGAAATCCGAATGGCAAAGGCCTACCGACCTGGCCTGTCTACGAAAACCGAAGCAAGTCCATCATGGACCTGGGTGATCAGGTACAGACTCGTCCCTTACCCGATGCAGCGGCTTTGGAATTTCTATATCATCTACAGAGGCAGAAATAATCAATCCATCTGGTCGGATCCCGAGTACTAAAGGCAATAAATCCGTAACCAAAGATGGAATGTCTTTCGTTACGGATTTATCGATGAGGTAGCGTAAACCTTACCGCTGAATCATTACTTTAAACGTTTTAGCAGAACCCAGTGAGTCATTTTTCAAAGACACAAGGTACAAACCTGGAGCGACGCCGTGTACGGGAAAATGAACTTCATTTCGTCCATTTACTAACTCTAGTTGTTGACTCGCGATAACCTTACCCTGTAAGGAATACAACTGCACCGAGGTAGATTTCTTCAAATTCTCGTCCGAATAATCAATGAGTACCTTTACGTTTCCATCTACTACAGGATTGGAGGCAACCTGTAGCAAAATACCTTTATAGTCGGCTAACTGTAGTGAACGAATAGGACTATACGTAAATGATCCATCCTGGTCAACCTGCTTCAATCGATAGTAGTGAAGTAGTTGGGGATTCAGGTTTTCATGAGTGAATGCGTATTCCTGCCGCACTTGCGTTGTACCTTTTCCAATAACACTATTCACGGTTTCAAACGATTTGCCATTCGTTGAATGCTGCACTTCGAAGAAGGCATTGTTTCGCTCAGCGGCCGTACTCCATTGCAGACGGGCCGCGTGTGAGCCTTCGGGTTTTACGGTAAATGCTACCAACGATACGGGCAAACTCGTTGGAGTGTATTCATACGTAACGCAAACTCCTGCTCCAACTTCCGTCGAAACGACCGTCTCCAAGTTACCGGCTCCTGAAATGGTCGTAGAGCTTTCTACAGTGGTAGGAATGGCTAAATTCCCCGAACCCGTAAAGGTGTTTTTCTGAGCCGTAGACGTGTATCTCTTTTCACTGGTCGTACTGGCAAATTTGTAGTAATACGAGACCCCGGAAGGCCCTGCGTAATCAACTTTTCCGTCGAAGTTGGCTAATGATCCGGAGAACTTAACGCTCGTTAAAAGCTCAATATCACCCACAACGGCCGGTAGATCCATCAGAATTGATCCGCCTACGGACAATTTGTAGTTATCCGCACTGCCCGTATTTTCAATATTGATATTCGCATGGTACGCTGATTCCATCGCGTACATATAAACGGTATTGAGTTTACCCAACGAAGCATTATACTTCGGGAGCTGGAAGGTTTCCGACCAACTCGTAACGGTTGTGGGCTTACCCGTACAGTAAGTCAGGGTATTTATAACGGGTTTCAGACCAATGCCAGGAACACTTACTGATCCACTAGCCGGAACCGTTACGGTCTGGCTGGCATCAATACTATCCGTATACCCTTGCGTCGGGTAGACATAGGAAATCACGTAGTTTCCAGGATAACTAGGCAGTACAAAATTACCCGACGCGTCAGTAATGGTTGAACTGATCAACTCGAACGAATCAGGGTCGCGAAGTTCAACCAAAATACCATTCAGAGCGGGTTCACCACTTTCTTTGGTATTGTTGGGGGTGCCATTTTCCTCCCAAACGCTACCGCGAATACTGGAAGTAGGAGGGGCTGTCTGAGCAAATACTAACGAATGAATGAATAAAAGTGCAACAATAGATACAATATTTTTCATGGTTGAATACTGTTAAAATAGACAATAGAATTGTACCGAAACCTTAAAAAGATTTCGTAAATGGGCGACAGAAAATAGGAATATACCTAGCCGATAACGGCAAGCTTAAAATAAATAGATTATGAATTAATAGAGCTTGGAGACAAGTAGCGGTTGTCCGTTGGAAATTAAACAAATAGCGGAAAATAATACCTGCGAATACTCTAGTTTAGCGTATTCAATAGTATTACCTAATCGGCGGTTGATAGGTACAATAGATTTTATCTAAGGGCGGAAGAGAAATAGTACATTGAGCAAATACAACTTGGCGGGTTGTCTTGTCTAATGCGGTGCAAACTAAATACATAACCGAATAATAAAAAAATCAAAAATGAAAAAAATTAAGGATAGGTACTTAGTTAATGAAATTATTGATGAATTATCAGAATGATACATGGATGATAACTAATTCCTTAATTCTAGTATGGTGTTATTGTAAATATTTGATAGATAGTATGTTAATGTTAATTATGATTTTAGATTGGCCCGGAGAAAGGCTTTATTTGTAGTAGTAATACTACAAATACTATAGTAGTTATATTACAAAACATTGACACAAATAATTTTATGCGTATACAGAGGTAGGTTATATAGCTTCCATAAACATAACTATTGCGTAAAAATAGATTATAGCGAATAAGTATAATTTAAAATTGATAAAATTAAATATATAAATCCTTAGCTAATGCATGAGATTAATGACTTTATTCGATTTGCTTAGAGTAGTAGTGAGGGGATAATTGCGAGATATACTACTTTTAAAAGTAGCAAAACACCTATCGGGTAAACTAGCTTAACTAGTGGTGCTAGTCTACCCGATAGATGTTTATTACTCGTTCAAACGAGCTTTCAACTGCTGAAATTCATCTTTGTAACGTACTAAATCATCAGCTGAATAACTGACCTGATTATTTTCCATCAGGTAGATCATATACGAAAGAAAATAATACCGCTCTCGACTGGTAAGTTCGTTTTTATCTTCAGTAGATAAAGGTCGCCGCAAGAGATCCAAAATCAAACGATTCTGAGCCATCACCTTAGCCAGCATACTGTGCACAGTATCTTTCTCAGCAAATTCGGGCTTTTCAGGCATGAATTCCATAATAGCAGATGTTTTTAAGTAAGGAGAATAGGTATGGCGAGGAATACTAAAAGGCTCATTCCAGCGAGTCATCGGTAGGCACCAATAGTCCGAAGCTTGAAAAATAAATGCTACTACGATTTAAAGGATTAGGGGCCTAGGAAAGCAAGTTGCAAATGGAAGCAGCGTAGGTATTGGAGAATTGATGAATACCAAGTACCTTGCAATACAATCTAATGAAAATCTAGCTATGAAAACGTTTGTAAGTGGAATGATTTTAGCCGCAGGACTTTGGAGTGTGGCCTGTAGTTCTTCTTCAGATACGACCATTAAGGTCAAAGACAATGAAGAAGCGTATACTTTTTCAGCCCATTATGATAAGTCCCGGACCGCTGCCCTGCAGGAATACCTGACGGATGCTTTGGGACCAGAGGCATGGACTTCCCAGGTAGACATCAATCAAACGACGACGCTACCCGATCAAACGACCTTCCATGTGGAAGCCTCTGCGGGTCAACTTGCGATCGAAATGGACAAATCGTCCAATAAGCCAGCCGCCTATCAGCGATTAAAAAAGGTGTGTGAAGGAATGCGAAATGTAATACTGGATAAATAAGTTAAGAGACCGTATCCTATAAAAAAGGCCCCCAAGTAACATCTGACGACTTGGGGGCAATGCATTAGAAGGCACTCCTGCTTAACTACAATAACTCTTTATATTCTGCACTAAACGGTTGGTTTCGCAGTCGCTTACCCGTTACTTTAAACAGGGCATTGGCTACACTTCCACCCGTGGGAGGTAAGGCGGGTTCGCCTAGACCCGTAGGGTCAATCCCGTTGTCGACAAAGTGAACGTCTACTTCCGGAATTTCGGAAAGACGAATCAGCCGGAAGCTATTGAAATTTTTCTGTTCAGGTACGCCCTCTTTGAAGCTCAGGTTGCCGTACATCGCATGGCCCAAACCATCCACAATACTACCCACCACTTGCTGGCGGGCACCGCTGGGGTTTACCACCAGGCCACAATCAACCGCGGCGTGAATTTTGCTGACTACCGGGATACCTTTTTTTACGCTGACTTCCGTTACCTGGGCCACGTACGAGTTATGCGAAAAATAGACGCTGAAACCCTGGTTTTTCTTCTGGCCCCAGCCCGCTTTCTGGGCCGCTAGCTGGATGACCGCCTTCATACGGTCAATGTCGTATTTGATGGCTCCGGCGGGTTTGGCTTTAGCCTGATCCAATAAAGCTAACCGAAAGGCAACGGGGTCTTTACCTGCCGCCTGGGCGACTTCATCGAGGAAAGACTGTTCCGCAAAGGCCAGGAAATTGGTAATCGGAGCCCGCCAAGGGCCCGTTGTAATGGCGGATTTGCGGTCAACTGAATCAATCAGCAGGTTCGGGACGGCACCCGATGGAAAATTGTCTTCCCTTGTGGAGTTGCCGACATTGAAGCCTACACCGCGTAATTTATAGCCAATCAGGTTGTTCTGAGCATCGAGAGCCGCTTCAAACCGATACCGAACACAAGGCCGGTAACTGCCGCCGCCCATGTCATCTTCCCGCGTCCAGATTACTTTTACCGGAGCCTTAATCAAGCTCGAAAGCTCGGCGGCTTCGAGCACGTAATCAGCTTTCAACCGGCGACCAAAACCACCACCCATGCGGGTCATGGTTACGCTGACCCGGTCGGGACTGATGTTGAGTAATTTGGCCGTTTCCGTACGGGCGATCTCCGGAGTTTGAGTCGGTCCCACGAGTTCAACACCATCAGGCCGAACGTGAGCGAAAAAGTTCATCGGCTCCATCGGATTATGGGGCAGGAAGGGGCACTGATACTCGGCTTTTATAACTTTAGCCGCCTGTTGAAAGGCCGTATCTACGTCGCCGTCTTTGCGTCGAACCGTCGCTTTGGAACTGTCGAGCATTTCCTGCAAGAGCCGGTTGTGATCGGCCGTACTTTCCAGATCGGCTTCTTTTTCGTAGGTGATCTTCACGACTTCGCGGGCTTTTTGCACCTGCCAGGTGGATTTCCCTACGATAGCCACATTGTTTTTAAAGGTAACCACATCGACAATGCCCGGCATGGCTTTGGCTGCTTCGACATCGACGGACTTTACCTTTAGTCCGAAAGCCGTAGGCCGCTGAATCATGGCGAACAGCATCCCTTCCCGGTAAAAGTCAAGTCCAAACAGCGGTTTCCCCGTCACGATCGCGGGATTATCCGTATTGGCCACGGACTGTCCAATCAGTTTAAAGTCCTTCCGGTCTTTTAATACCACATCGGTGGGAATGGGCAGGGCGGAGGCTTCGGTAGCCAGCTCGCCGTAGCTGAGTTTTTTACCCGCGTGCAGGACAAATCCCTTGTCAGTTGTACAATCCTGAACGGGTACCTGCCAGCGTTTGGCCGCGGCCTGCATCAGCATCTGACGAGCCGTAGCTCCGGCTTTTCGCAGACGTTGGTAGGAGTGCCGAATGGAGCCACTGCCACCCGCCACCTGCCGCTCAAAGGCGGTTGTATTCAAAGGAGCCTGAACAATCATGACGCGTTTCCAGTCCGCGTCGAGGTCCTCTGCTACCAGCATCGGAAATGCCGTTTTAATGTTCTGCCCAACCTCGGGGTTGGGCGATTGAATGGTGATGGTACCGTTGGGCGAAATAGCCAGATAGCTATTGAAGGTGCCGTCGGAGCGGGGGGCGGCTTCACTGTCTGTCCAGTGAAAACCCAGAAATAAGCCTCCGCCTGCGGAAGCCGCCAATTTTAGAAACGTACGTCTGTTGGAAGTCATGAGTGGTTAGGGCTTAGAGCAGGGGAGCTACTTTTTCTTCGTGGCGGCTCGCTGTACGGCTTCACGAATGCGGTGGTACGTGCCACAGCGGCAAAGATTGCCCGACATGGCCGCTTCGATTTCGGGCAGCGTAGGCTTGGTATTTTTCTTGAGAAATGCCGCCGCCGTCATGATTTGTCCCGCCTGACAGTATCCGCACTGCGGTACATCGACTTCGTTCCAGGCCTGCTGAACGGGATGGTCGCCTTTTTCGGAAAGCCCCTCAATCGTCGTGATTTTTGCCTGCGATACCGTTGAAACCGGCAGTACGCAGGAGCGAGTAGCTTCGCCATTGACGTGAACGGTACAGGCTCCGCATTGGGCCATACCGCAGCCGAATTTAGTACCCACCAGTCCTAAATGATCCCGTAGTATCCACAGCAGGGGGGTATCCGGGTCGGCTTCCGTCTGGTAGTCACGGTTATTAATTTTTAGCTTAAATACCGCCATGGGTGCGTCAGATTTGGTAAGAATGCTCGTAGATAGGAAAGTTACTTTTTTTGACGGAAAAGTTCAAAAAAGAAACGATCAACGAAGGAGATTCTGCGACAGAACCTGAACAGAATAGCTAAATAAAGTACTGATAATCAAGTTTGCATACTAACCAATTG
>NZ_JBMDWJ010000263.1:0-5246 GCF_048595215.1 Siphonobacter sp. | reverse complement strand
GCCGCTTTTGGCTCGTACAGGCACTCAGTACCAGCAGACAGCCTACCACCAGTACTTGTAAAAAAGAGAGTCGCATGGGTTAGCATTCTTCAATAATCGAAGTACCGGAAGAGGTATCGCCGGAAGTCCATTGCCAGGTTTCGTGCAGCCGAATCTTCCCGTTTTCCTGGATTTCCGGTATGGAATGACAGCGACCCGTACGCAGTTCACCCGTCGTATTGAGGTGTTGGTAGACCATGTCAATCTGGCCTTGGGCATCTACCGATCCAATGATAGAACCCTTACGTACCGATCCTCCGGCATACTCAGCCCAAATCAGGTTTCCTTCCTGGTGGTACTGAAAACGGGTTTCGCTACTGACTTCGCCATTTTCGGTATTAGTCACAGTACGAAACTGCCGATTATTGTAATCAATCATGCGATAGTAAGAAACGCTGTCCGTCTGACGCGACGGACAGCGATGAAGCTTTAGATTAAGGGTTCCTGCTGGCTCAGACAGTGGAAACTTCCCTGCCCCCAGATGATTTCATTGGCCAGCAAAGGAATGACTTTACGGTCGGGAAACGCCTGCTCCAGAATATCAATCGCCCGCTGGTCGTTGGGATTGTCGAATACCGGCACAATGACGCCCGCATTACAAATCAGGAAATTGGCGTAACTACCCGGCGTACGGAAATCGTTGATGTACACCGGTTTAGGCATGGGCAGTTCGATGATATTCAGTTGCTTGCCATTCAACAGTCGCATTTCTTTGAGCATTTGAAGATTGGTATTCAACACTTCAAAGTTCTCATCATTCCGATCCGTTTCTACGCAGGCTACGACCGTATCTTCGTTTACGAAACGAGTGGTATCATCAATGTGCCCGTCCGTATCATCCCCAACGATGCCGTCTTCCACCCATAACACCTGCTCCATGCCGTAATAATCACACAGGTATTTTTCGATCTGCCCCTGCGATAAATGGGGGTTTCGGTTCGGGTTGAGTAAGCATGATTTAGACGTTAATACCGTTCCCGCTCCGTTGAATTCAACCGATCCACCTTCCATAATGACGCCCGGTGATACGTAAGGCAAATTCAGATACGTAGCAATTTTAACGGGCAGTGCATCATCATCTGAATACGGCGGATACTTGCCACCCCAGGCGTTATAGCCCCAGTTTACAATCTGGCGTTGTTTGGTTTCGGGGTTAATCAGAAATGCCGGACCGTGGTCGCGGCACCAGGCATCGTTCGTAGGGTTAATCAGAAATTCAATCTGATTGAGATCAACGCCAGCCTCGGTTAACCAGCCGATAATCTGCGTTTTAAGGGCTTCGCTATTGGCGTTAATACAAACTTTTTCGCCCTGTGCAATAGCCTTAATGAATTGAATGTACTGCGGACGCATACCAGCGAGTTTGTCGCCCTGCCAGGAATGGTCGTTATGCGGAAACGTAAGCCAGGTAGCCCGGTGCGGGTGCCACTCGGCAGGAAAGAAAAAACCTTGTTCTTTAGGTGTCATTCAAGTACAAAAATTACCGACGATGACGTTCGGAATGAGGCCGCAAAGATACGCTTTCTTCGAGCTTTTCAGCAGGTGCACGTATTCAGAGCCGAATCACCGAATGTGAATTTGTCGGATCACAAGTGCCGTGAGTTTGATCGCAAGGATGTAATTTTGAAACATGATGAATGGTTCACCCAATCCGGCATTTTTACAACAGCTTTTTTCCAACGAACAACTCTTTTTAATTGATTCGGAACACGTTCCAGCTATGCCGGAGGCTGAACCCCTGCAGGCGGTACCACAAACAGCCGTTCCGGTAGCGGCCGTTCCCGTCGAAGCTCCCCAACCGACCCCAGAGGTACAGGAACCTGCTCCACCAGCACCCACACCCGTAGTGGTGACACCTACCGAAAAACCAGCTCTCGTTCAAACGCCGGAACCTGCTCCCCTCCGTTTCCAGCATCAACTCCTGGTACTCACGGATAATCCGAATGAGAAAGACCTCGATTTGCTGCAGAACATTCTTAAATCCGTTGGGCTTTCGCTGGAAGCCGTCGATTTGCTGGACGTTTCCCAAACGCTGCTGTCCCAGTACCAGTCTCTGCTGAGTAGCAAGGCAGTTCATCACGTGCTTAGTTTCGGTGTACCGCTCAAAAAAATGGGTATTCAGGTCTTTCTGATGCCGTACCAGATACGCCCTGTTGAAGAGATCAACTTTGTTATGGTGGATCATCTAAAAGATTTGCACGAAGACAAGGCTAAGAAAAAAGCCCTGTGGACGGTGCTCAAACAGCTCTTCACGGCGTAAGTCTCACTGCATCTTTTCACACCATACCAATATTTTTTTCTAATGAAGTCAACGCAACCGGCCTTTTTTACGTTTGTATAGGTACGGATGTGCCTAATCCCGGATCTTGTTCCCAACCCATAGCTTAGTTCTTTCTACGAAACAACTCTACTTTTTTACTATTGGACTTTTTTCTTCTGACTCTTCAGAAGAAATCTAACCCATGTATTAATCGTAGAAACGAATGGCACAAGAACCCATCCATCCCGAAGGCAACTCATTCCAACCTCCTTATCAACCCGAGTCGCACCGACTTCAGCACCAGCGTACGTTCATCCAGCAGGAAATACAGGAACTTGATACGGAAATCCGGCAAACCCGCCAAGATCAGCAACAAACGTACGGTTCGCTGCAACAGCATCTGGTCAAGATCGATAGTATCAATAAAGACATTGCCCGACAAAATCAGAGCGTCAGCGAGACGGAAGCCGACATTGCTTCGCTGGAAGAGCGGTACAAGAAAGCCGCTCCAAAGTACTCGCTGTTTGCGGGGCTGCTGTATTTCGTAGCGGGCCTTTCCTTCGTAGCGGGTGACCTGATCATTTCGCACGAAATTGTAGCCTATGCCCTCAATATCCGAAATACGACGGAAGCCTGGTTTTTCGCCGTAGGTCTGGCGATGGTGTCGGTATTGTTGAAACCCGTATACGATCGGCTGATCGAAGGACCGTACCTACAGAATCAGGAGAAGAGTCAGAAGCTGTATGCTTCCTTCAAAATTACCTTGGCTATCTTTTCCGTACTGACGCTGTTTGTATTGGGCTGGTTCCGGTACGAAGCCTATCGGACGGATAAAATGAAGCAGGCTATTACCCAGAACATCAAAAACCTGCAATTGCAGCAGGCCGATCAAACGTCAGCTTCGGCCATTTTGCAGGTTGAAAAGCAGATGCAGCAGGTGGATGTACTTAATCAGGGGCTGGTTACGAGTCCGTTTGCTCTGGCTTCGTTCGTACTGTCGGGTGTGCTGTTTGCCGTAGCCGGTGCCGTGTGTCTAGGCGTATCTTTTCCGATTCTTCAGGGCTTCTGGTTTCGCTGGCTACAGGCGGGGCCGAAACTCAAGCGTTTACGTAAGCTCCGCCTGCAGAAGCAACAACGTTTGGCAGAAACCGAAGGCAGTCTTTCCGAACACCTGATTCAGAAAGGAACGCTGGAAAACAAACTTAGCTTCCTAACACCGCTGACGGAACTGACGGAACGTCGAAACCAACTTCGCCAGCAGTTGTACGCGTTGACCGAACTTCCGTCCTCTGAGGTTTCCCGAGAACCTAAACTGGAGAGTAGTTCCGTCCGCAATGGTCATCCCCTTCCCCAGCGAATGAACGGTAATCATTGATTCAGGGCCGTAAAATGAAAACGCCAGTCCTACGACTAGCGTTTTCATTTTACTAGGTCTAGCTTATTTGCTTATCGTGTGGCTGCCTTCCTGATAAGGTGTACCGAAACGGTAGTTGGCCGCTTTATAAAGTTCTTCTTCGGGCAGGCTCTTGAAGTATTCGTACGTACGACGTAGTCCTTCTTCGCGGGTCACTTGCGGCTCCCAGCCCAAAATTTCCCGAGCCCGGGTAATATCCGGACGACGCTGCTTGGGATCGTCCTGCGGCAGAGGCTTCAGTACCAGTTGTTGTTTAGTACCCGTCAGCTTGATGATTTCTTCACCAAATTGCTTGATGGTAATTTCAACCGGGTTACCGATGTTCACGGGCTCGGCGTAATCGCTCATCAGCAAGCGATAAATTCCTTCTACTAAATCGTCCACGTAACAGAACGAGCGAGTTTGTGAACCATCGCCGAATACCGTCAGGTCTTCACCCCGCAGAGCCTGACCAATGAAGGCGGGCAATACGCGACCATCATTGAGTCGCATCCGGGGACCGTAGGTATTAAAAATACGAATGATCCGCGTTTCTACGCCGTGGTACCGGTGATACGCCATGGTGATGGCCTCCTGAAAACGCTTGGCTTCGTCGTATACACCACGGGGACCAATGGGGTTTACGTGGCCCCAGTAATCTTCCGTTTGCGGGTGCACCAGCGGGTCACCGTATACTTCCGAAGTTGATGCCACCAGAATACGGGCACCTTTGGCTTTGGCCAGTCCCAGACAGTTGTGCGTGCCCAGTGAACCTACTTTCAGCGTTTGAATCGGAATTTTCAGGTAGTCAATCGGACTAGCCGGACTGGCAAAGTGCAGGATATAATCCAGTTCACCCGGTACGTCGATGTAGTTGGATACATCGTGATGGATGAATTCAAACGTCGGAAGGGATCGAAGGTGCTCGATGTTTTTGAGATCGCCCGTTACCAGGTTATCCATCCCAATGACGTAGTAACCTTCTTTGATAAAGCGATCGCACAAGTGAGATCCCAGGAAACCGGCTGCTCCGGTGATGAGTACACGTTTCATAGAAAGGTGAATAGTATATAAAAAAGAGGAAAGATGTGTGGTTCTTCCCTCTCTTGCAATCAATTAATTAACTTTTTCGCGACCGATGGAGTAATAGGTGTAGCCCTTCTCCTGCATGTCCTCGAGTTCATAGACGTTGCGTCCGTCAAAGATGACTTTGTTCTTCAAACGACTTTCCATCTTCTCAAACTCCGGCGATCGAAACTGCGGCCACTCCGTCATGATCATCAACGCATCCGCATCCACCAGGGCTGAGTAGGCATCCTTGGTGAAGGTGATCTTCGAGCCAATGTCCGCAAGATTCGCTACGTTTTCCATCGCCTCGGGATCGTAGGCTTTGATGTGAGCACCCTGAGCAATCAGCTCGCGGATGTTGTAGAGGGCCGGGGCTTCCCGAATGTCATCGGTGTAGGGTTTGAAGGCCAATCCCCAGATGGCAATCGTCTTGCCTTTCACGTCTCCACCAAAATAATCCAGTACGTGCGGGATGAGCTTGGTCTT
>NZ_JBMDWJ010000262.1:0-4022 GCF_048595215.1 Siphonobacter sp. | reverse complement strand
GATAGTTGATAGTTTTACAAATTATATTTCTTTCAACCGATTAACATTCTCTTTTTCAATTGATTATTGACGTCGTACTGGTATCCGAAAAGGCGTCCATGGATTATACCCCTGTATTATTACATTAAATCCCTGCGGGGTTGGTAGGTACCAACCCCGCAGGGATTTAATGTAATTAGCCCCGTATGTAATGCGGGGCTATACAAATGCAATCTAGCCTATTTAATCACACCCAATTCTTTACCAACTTTGGTAAACGCCGCGATGGCTTTTTCGAGGTGTTCGCGTTCGTGACCGGCGGAAATTTGTACCCGGATTCGGGCTTTTCCCTGCGGTACTACCGGGTAAAAGAAGCCGATGACGTAAATACCCTCTTCCAACAATTTTGACGCAAACTGCTGAGCCAGCGGAGCCTCGTACAACATGATGGGAACAATGGGATGTTCGCCGGGCAGAATATCAAAGCCCGCAGCGGTCATGGCTTCGCGGAAGAAACGGGTATTTTCTTCCAGCTTGTCGCGTAACGTGGTTGAGGCCCGTAACAGCTCCAGTACTTTCAGGGAGGCTCCTACCACCACGGGGGCCAGCGTATTCGAGAACAAATACGGACGTGAGCGTTGACGTAAGAGCTCTACAATTTCCTTGCGAGCCGCGGTAAAACCACCCGAAGCACCGCCCAGGGCTTTTCCGTAGGTACCAGTAATAATGTCGATGCGACCCAAAACATTTTTGTGCTCAGGCGTACCCCGGCCCGTTTTGCCCACAAAACCGCTCGCGTGTGACTCATCCACCATCACCATGGCTCCGTACTGATCGGCCAGATCACAGATGACGTCGAGTTGAGCGATGGTTCCGTCCATGGAAAATACCCCATCCGTGACAATCAAAATGCGACGCGATCCCGCTGCGGCTTTCAATTGTTCTTCCAGATCAGCCATGTTGTTGTGCTTGTAGCGAAAGCGTTTGGCCTTGCACAAACGAATACCGTCGATAATGGACGCGTGATTCAATTCATCGGAAATGATTGCGTCCTGTTCATTCAGCAAGGGTTCGAACACCCCACCGTTGGCATCAAATGCGGCTGCGTACAAAATGCAGTCTTCGGTACCCACGAACGCAGCCGTAGCTTTTTCGAGTTCTTTGTGAATGTCCTGCGTACCACAAATAAACCGGACCGACGACATGCCATACCCGTGTGAATCGATGGTCTGATGAGCCGCTTCAATGACCGAGGGGTGTGAGGACAGGCCCAGGTAATTGTTCGCACAGAAATTCAGTACATTCTGTCCGTTATAGGTAGCAATCACGGCCGACTGCGGCGTTACAATGATGCGTTCATTCTTATACAAACCCGCCTCCTGAATGGAAGCCAGCTCTTGCTGAAGTTCTTCTTTAATCGTTCCGTACATAACTCGAAAAGTTTACGCCTGCGTCAGTGAAGGCTGATAATATTCAGAAAGATGATGGATCATTTCTTCCGTCATTCGGGAGAGATCAAAAGCCGGAGTCCATTCCCAATCGTTACGGGCAGCCTGATCATCAATCGTTTTGGGCCAGGAATCGGCAATTTGTTGCCGGAAATCCGGAGCGTACTGCGTTCGAAAATTCGGGAAAAATTGCTGAATGGCCGCCGTTATTTCAGCGGGTGTAAAACTTAGGCCCGTCAGGTTGTAGGCTGTCTGCACCCGAATCCGGCTGCTTTCAGCTTCCATCAATTCCAGCGTGGCCCGAATGGCGTCGTCCATGTAGATCATGGGCAGCCGCGTATTTTCCGACAGAAAACAGGTAAAATCCTGACCTTGTACCGCCTGATGATAAATGGCAACGGCGTAATCGGTGGTACCGCCGCCGGGTTGCGACTGGTAACTAATCACCCCCGGATACCTCAGCGAGCGTACATCAAGACCATATTTCACGTGGTAGTAATGCATCCAGTTTTCAGCCGCTACTTTACTGATGCCATATACCGTCGTGGGATCAAGCTGCGTTTGCTGGGGCGTATCGAATGCCGGAGCACTGGGACCAAATACCGCAATTGAACTAGGAATAAATACTTTAGAGACGTTCTGGGTACGGGCTACTTCCAGTACATTCAGAGCCGTCTGCATGTTGATCTCCCAGGTGCGAATCGGATTCGCCTCTCCATTGGCCGAAAGGATCGCCGCTAAATGATAGATCTGCGTTATGCGGTATCGACGTACCAAAGTGGCTAGATCTTCGGCTTTCGTGGCATCTAGTGATTCAAAAATTCCCGAAAATGCTTGCGGCATCCGCAAATCCGAGGCTATCACGCGATTCAGTCCGTACTGATTTTGAAGGTGCTGGACCAAAACCGTGCCGATCTGTCCACTAGCTCCGATAACAAGAATAGTATCCATAGGCCAGAAAATGATTAAGTGAAACGCCGACCATTTGAGGAACCGGTTAAAGCTCAATAGCTTTTCACACAGATTCCGACACAAATCTATATTTGTAGCAATATTTATTGAAGTATTTTCGATCACAAAGAAAATATTCCTTCAAGTGTTCATTTCAAAGAAAATATTCCCTTTTATCGAAATACGTACTAGGTTTGTAGAAGAAAAATTTTCGGTTAAAAAATTGATACCTGAACACCCCTATGGAAAATCTGGATGAGCTGGACAAAACCCTGCTGCGTTTACTTCAGCAGGATGCCAAAATGACTACGAAGGAATTGGCTGCCGAGCTGAACCTTACCATCTCACCTGTCTACGAACGCATCAAGCGACTGGAATCCCTCGGTTACATTAAGCAGTATGTGGCGGTACTCGACAAAACGCTGATTGGGCAACCCGTGACCGTTTTTTGCCAGGTTTCCATGCGTTATCACAATGAAGCTTTTATTGAAAAATTTGAGCAGACTATTCAGGATCTGGAGGAAGTACAGGAATGCTACCACATGGCTGGGCAGGTGGATTTCCTGTTAAAAATCAATTTAAAGTCCCTGAATGATTATCACGATTTTGTGAAGTATAAACTATCGAAGCTGGAAAATATTGGAACGCTAAATAGCACGTTTGTATTAAAAGAAATCAAACATAACATTGGATATAGCATCTAAAACTAAAGCGGCGGATTTCGTCAATCCGCCGCTTTAGCTACTATCGTAATCATTTCTTACAGAATATTCAGTTTCTCGAGTAATTCAGGTTTATTAGCCCGGCTGATCGGTATGACCTTATCCGCAATAACCAAGTTACTTTCTTCAATATCAACGATTTTAGAAAGGTTGATAATAAAGCTACGGTGCACGCGAAAAAAGAATTTAGGATTTAGTTTTTCCTCCAAATTCTTCATGGTTGCATACACAATATGCGAGCCTTGATTGGTACGAATTTTAACATAATCGCCTACGTTTTCAACGTACAGAATATTATCATACTCGATGCGAATATAGCGTCCTTCCGTTTTTACGTAAATTTCGTTAGGATCAGTATTTTTAGGAACTACTGGTGCTTTTACCGCGGTCTTTTTATCGATTACCTTGTCTACGGCCTGCATAAAGCGAGGAAGTGAAATAGGCTTTTTCAAATAATCCGTGACCTGGTACTGAAAGGCATCAAAGGCGTATTCTGTCTTAGACGTTGTTAGGATTACTGAAGGCATGTATGATAACTGATCTAACAGCTCAAGTCCATTCAACCCCGGCATTTCAACATCCAGAAAAAGAACATCTACAATTTTCTCTCTTAAGAAATTTAAACCTTCTGTGGATTGATCAAATATTCCAATAATCTCTAACTCTTCTCGCTTCTCGCACAACCGTTCAAGGGAGAGACGAGCCATTAACTCATCATCTACAATAACGCATTTCAATTTCATTGGGCAGCGGTTTTAAAGGCAAGCCTGTTTACTTCCTCGGCTAATATAATAGCCATACGGCTTAATTCTGTTTGAAAAAAGTTAATTTTTTCAGGTATGCCTTCGGAATTGTTATCGTGACTTAATTGAACTTCAATGGATTTTAAGTACTTCTGTAAGCTTGTAAGGCCTACCATAGC
>NZ_JBMDWJ010000261.1:0-65536 GCF_048595215.1 Siphonobacter sp. | reverse complement strand
ACCCCAGGGCCCACTGGATCCGTTTCGGAGTCAGCCTACCCGTTTTGACCAGGGAGATTTGACTGGCCATCATTCCCAGGTACAGGATGGTTTCGAGTAAAATCATCGGCCATTCTTCGGAAAAATAGGGCATTACGTAATAGATAGGAAATCCTAGTTCATTATAAAACAAAGGATAATACGCTAATCCTCCCAGACAATTAAAGGTCTGAAAACCCAGTGTACACAGGAGCTGAATCCATCGTAGTAGCCCATCGGTGCTTCTTAAGCACCGTAAGTTCTTCGGTTGGAACGCGTTAAACGCGTATGCCTTTGGCATGACGGAAAGGTCTTGTTTTGCACAAACCTCGGTCCTGTACTCCGCGTATGCTTTTACAAATGTTAAAAAGTTATGGCCGATACGAAGCCCGGATCCGGCTCAGTGTTACCTGCGTAACGCCCAGGTACGAGGCAATCAAGTGCAAGGGTACTCGCTGTAGAATAGCGGGAAATTGTTCAAGCAATAGAGCATACCGTTCTTCCGCCGTATGAAAAGCAAAAAGTTTCATACGTTCATCGAGTCGCAGATAATTTTCGGTAATCATCAATCGGCCCAGACGTTCGGTAGCGGGGTGTTGAGCGAAGAGCCACTCAATATGGGCGTTTGAGATCCTACAGACCTGCGAATCTTCCAGCATTTCGATCCAGTACTCACTGACCTGACCGGTAAAAAAGCTATCAATCGCACTGATGATTTGGCCCTCGAAACCAAACCAGGCCGTAATCTCCTGATCGTTGCGGTAATAGAATACCCGCCCCAGCCCTCGTTCGATGTAATGAAAGTGCGTACACACCTCCCCCGCCCGCAAGAGCAGCGTACATTTCGCAAAGGTCTGTCGATGGATAATCTGAGCAATGGCCTGCCGTGCTGTATCCGGTAAGTCCGGTGTGAGTTGTGAGACGTAGACCTCAAACGATTGCATACTGAATTATTTTCCTTTGGCTGCCGTCAGCATTTCTTCCGCCATCGGTTTCAGATTGCTTCCGGGATAATTCTGAATAAAATCATTAAGAGCTTTTCGGTACGCCTCCGCATTCTGGGTTTTCGCCATCAGCATCGCTTTCAGCAGGGCGAATTTATCTTCGAGTGCATTTCCCGCGTAGGCTTGCAACCCACGTTCGGTTTGGGATAAGGCATTCGTATAATCGCCCTGACGGTAGGTTTCGTAGGCCTGAGCGTACAGATTCTGGGCTTCCGATTCAGCTCCTGCCGTCAAAGGGGTCAGGCTGCTGCGGTTGATCAGACGAACATAATACGAATCCGGAAATTTCTGGAATAGACGATTTTTGTACTCCGCCTGCCGAGGTGTTCCTTCGGTAGCTAGATAGAGCAAATACAGCGTCTCAGATTCGTACTGCGTTCTGGGGAAGAGCGTCAGTAACTGTTCAAAGGTTTCAATGGCTTTCTGATTTTCATTCAGCGTCAATCGGTACAATTTGCCCAATTCAAAATAAGCCAATTCCTGTTTTTTACGCGAAGCATCCAGGGCTTCCGGCGTAAATGGAATCGTCTTTTTCATACTTTCGACTTCGGCCTGTACAGGCGAAACCGCCTGAGTAGCCTGGGGATTGGAGGGGTCCGCAGTCCCTTGCTGACGTACAGCGGTGATGTTCGAATTATCCGACGTCAGGGAGGTTTCCTTGGTCAACCGCCGCCAGTTATCTTCCAGCTTTCGGGTACCCCATTTCTCCTGAAACTCCTGTTTACCCCGTTGCACCGAATTAGGGTTGTAAAAGTACCAGACATTGGAGGCCTGTACATTATCCGGCTGAATACCCGACGCCGCCAGCATTTGTTCCTGCCGGGCCCGGGCAGCTTTTTCCTCGGCCAGTCGTTTTTCGGCGGCTTCCTTCGCCTGACGATCGCTTACCACCTTCTCCAGGTACTTGTCGAGCTGGGTAGGATTCATCGCCGCCAGTTTTTGCAGGCTGTCTTCTGTTTTGATGACTCGTAAGTGCATGACAAACTGATCGAGCCCCCGTTTTTTCTCCGTAATCTGGGCCAGATTACCCAGGTTGCGGGGTCTGAGTTGCACCGTACTATCGTAGTACATTTGAGCACTTTCGTAATCCTGTAGCGGGTCGTAACTCAAATCCGCAATCCGCAGATAGACCGCCGCCAGTTGTTCCGGTTTCTGAGCAGCCAGACTGGCGGCTTTTTTGTAGTAGGGAATGGCTTCACGGATGTGGCCCCGCCGCTCCTCGTAAGAACCCATGGCAAAATAAATCTGGTCCTGTAAATCGGCATTTTTCCGATCCCGCAGCATACGGTTGAAACTCACCTTCGGATCCTGATTGGGCTGATTAAGCAGTGAGTTCAGCCGGGCGTAGAACGACAGATCATAATTAGGACGATTCCGCTGAACGGCTGCGTACTGGCTCATAGCCTTGGCTGGCTTATCCGTTAGTTCATACAACTGTCCCAACGCATAGTATACCCGAGCCTTCTTGTCATTTTTAGGCATCATGGGTAAGCTCTCTTCCAGAATGGCAGCGGCTACAGCGTATTCCCGACGTTGCTGGTGCAAGTAGGCCTTGGTCAGGTAATAATCCAGGGTTTCACTTTTGGATAAGGGCAGGTTACGCACGACATCCGCCACCCGTAACGCTATGTTATACTCCCCATCTTCCGTATACGCCCGCATTAAACCAATCAAAGCGGCCGAGCGAGCGTTGCCATCGGGATAATTCGTGTTGATGTACTTGAAGGTTTCAATGGCGTTGCGAATGTCACCCTGTTGCAAACGAGCTTGCCCGAGCACCAGATACGCATCGTCCAGGTATTTAGCATTTTGGTGACGCTCGGCTACTAACGAAGCTTTTTTAATCACCGACGCCAGTTCATTGGTTACCAGCAAAGCCGCCTGCGAATCGATCGGTACTAAAACCGGAAGCAGGGCCGCATAGTTATCTCGTCGGTTAGCAAAAATGGTTTTATTGGCCTCTCCTAGCAGTTCCTGAGCCTGTAATAAGGCGTTGTACTTAGAAGTCAGGTTGTGAAAAGCCACATTCGCCGGGGCCGTAGAATGCTGCGTACAGCTAATCATCCCGAGCAAAAAAAGTACTAGAAAGCTATAACGATACAATGGAGTTGGCATGGATCAAACGCAGAGTCGAACCTAAAAACGTGGAATTAGGCTCATATTTTATGCCAAGTTCGTAAATTCCTCTCAAAAAATTGAGATAAGTCGCTAAGCCGCATGTACTATGGAAAATGAAGAACGAAATTTTAATCCCTACATCCGGTATACGGGTCTGGCCATGCAAATGCTGGTCACGATTGGCGTAGGTGTTTTTTTAGGGCTGAAGCTCGACGAATGGGTCGGTACCAAAACGCCCTGGTTTACCATTGGCTGTTCGCTATTTTTTATTGCAGCCGCTCTAATTTCGCTCATTCGAGGGCTACCTAAAACCTAAAAACGCAGCCATTGAAACCTGGAAAAGCGGTAGGAGAACTTTTTTCAAAGCCTTACCTTTGCAGGCTGGTATTAATCAAACCCCGACATGTGGCGAACCCTGCTGCCCGTACTTCTCGTAGGAATTGTATTTTTTCTAGCTCCTCGATTGGGGCTTCAGGCCTGGATACACCCCAATAGCTGGGATATGCTGGCCTTTTTTGCCTGCCTGGGTTTTCTCAATTATCGGCTTGTCAAATGGGGATTAGCTGACAATGGCGATAAATTCGTTAACTTTTACCTGGGCAGCATGGTATTGCGGATGATTTTGAGTTTTGTATTCCTAATCGTCTACTTTTTTTTAGGTACCCTTGCCATCAAGCACTTCATTCTTCAATTTTTTGTACTCTATTTATTTTTCGCAGGTTTTGAAATTGCGGGCGTGTATAGTAACTTGCGGCACTTTTCGGAGAAAAAGCCCTGAAATCCCTACGTGATGAGCCGCAATCGATCGTTTAAAGTCTTTGCAATCAGTATTTTATCTTTTGCTCTTTCTGTTTTTAGCTCGCAAGCCGTTTTTGCTCAGCATGAGCACGAAGGCCATGCAGAAGCTACCCATGAGCATGGAAAAACGGAAGAATTTAACCCTGGTCAAACGATTCTTCACCACGTAGCCGATGAGCACCAGTGGCACCTGGCTACGATTGGCGAATCACACTTTGCTATTCCGCTTCCGGTTATTCTGTACACGCCTACCCGGGGGCTTAACATCTACTCCTCGAACGCATTCTACCATGGTTCAGGCGAGCATGATGGATTCCATTTACATCATGAGCATTTCACGTCAGAAGATGGATCACACGTTTATGATTTTTCCATTACCAAGAACGTAATGTCGCTGATCATTAGTGTGGTGCTTCTGATCACCATTTTCTCGATTGTGAAAGGTGGCTACGCCAAACGTCAGGGTAAAGCTCCTAAAGGTCTGCAATCGGCTCTGGAACCCTTCATCATCTTTATTCGTGATGAGGTAGCTAAAAACTATATCGGCGAAAAGCACTACCGTCGCTTCTTGCCTTATCTATTAACCGTTTTCTTTTTCATCTGGATTAACAACCTGCTGGGTCTGTTGCCAGGTGCCGCTAACGTAACGGGTAACATCGCCGTAACGCTTACGCTGGCCGTATTGACGTTTATCGTCGTAAACTTCAACGGTCGCAAAGCCTACTGGACGCACATTTTCGCCATGCCCGGTGTACCGAAATGGATGCTGATCGTGATGACGCCCGTTGAAATTGTCGGGATGATGATGAAACCCTTCTCGCTGATGGTTCGTCTTTTCGCGAACGTTACGGCCGGTCACATCATTCTGCTGAGCTTACTGAGCTTGATTTTCATTTTCAAATCAGCGGCTCTGAGTGTAATCGTAGGTCCCTTTACGGTATTCATGACGATGATCGAGCTGCTAGTAGCGGTGCTACAGGCGTATATCTTCACCGTTCTTACGGCCAGTTACATTGGAGCCGCCGTTGAAGAGCACCACCATGATGATCATCATTAATAGCGTCTTTGCTTGCTCTTTACAGTCTTTTTTAAATACATTCTTTGTTTCACTTTAATAAATAAAACAGTCATGTTGACTACTCTCTTACAAGTTGCTCAAGAAGGTGGACTTTCATTAGCATACCTTGGTGCGGCAATCGGTGCAGGCTTAGTGGCTATTGGTGCAGGTCTGGGTATCGGTCGTATCGGTGGTACTGCCATGGAAGCTATCGCTCGTCAGCCTGAAGCTTCTGGAAAAGTACAAGGTGCGATGTTGATCGTAGCTGCTTTCGTGGAAGCCGTTGCCCTGTTCGGTGCGGTAATCTGTCTTCTCGTAGCTGTGAAGTAATTCACAACTCGAGCCGAAATTCTGACATCAGGCCCGGCTTGCATTAGGTGACCGGGCCCGATGTTCTTTCCAGTGAAACAAACAAAGAAATAGGCATTCGCCGTATTTGATTTTTCAACCCAAACTAGTTCCAACGTCATGGACTTAATTACCCCTAGTCTTGGTCTGATTTTCTGGCAGTTGGTTTTCTTTCTGCTCCTGGTTTTCGTGTTGGGCAAATATGCCTGGAGACCGATCCTGTCGAGCCTGAACGAACGCGAAAAGTCGATTGAAGACGCTATCGAACTTGCCAAGAAAACGCGTAATGAAATGGCTCAGCTTAAAGCTGACAACGATCGGGCGAAAGCCGATGCCATCATCGAACGCGATGCGATCCTGAAACAGGCTCGCCAGACGGCTGAGAAAATGATTGCCACGGCAAAAAATGAAGCCGCTCAGGAAGCCAAAGCTGAAATCGAAAAGGCTCGTAAAGCCTTCCGCGAAGAGCAGGCTGCTGCGGTAGCGAAACTGAAAGGCGAGACTTCTAAGATCGCTCTGGAGATTGCTGAAAAGGTACTTCGTCGCGAATTATCTGACAAGACTTCTCAGGAAGTACTGGTAAATGATTGGCTGAAAGACGCCAAATTGAACTAATTACGTACTACGGCGACAAAGCCGTCGTTATAAATACGTATTATCACTATGTCTGACCAAAGCGTAGCGTTTCGATATGCCAAATCGTTGATCGGGCTGGCTCAGGAAAAAGGAGTGCTGGATAACGTACAGGAAGATATGCAGTTGTTTACGCAGATTTGCCAAACCAACCGCGATTTTTCACTGGCCTTAAACAGTCCTATCGTTAAACACTGGAAGAAACTGGAAATTTTGAAAGCCTTGTTTCAGACCCGTGTGAGCCCAGTAACGTTTTCGATTTTTGAAATCATTACGAAGAAAAACCGGGAATCCATTTTACCTGCTGTTGCTCGGGAATTTAACCGGCAGTACCAGGAGTTAAAAGGAATTCAGGTAGCCCATATTACGACAGCTTCACCCCTGACGGATGTCCAGCGTACCCAGTTTAAAGCGGTGGTATCTCAACAGACGGGCAAGTCGATTGAACTGTCGGAGACCGTAGACCCCAACCTGATTGGGGGTTATTTACTTCGGGTAGGAGATAATCAGATTGATAATTCGATTAAGAGTCGCTTGAATGATTTAAAAATTCAATTTGCTCAAAGTTAGTTTAGTACCAGTTATTCTGATTTTTTACCTGTTTGCATACAGTTAGAAAAAACCCGCCACTTGGCGGGTTTTTTTTGGTCTTACTCAATGCGTAGAATGGAACAGGATTTACCTCGAAACTGGAAATGCTCCCCTACTCGTTTCCCTAATAACTGACTCCCAATCGGCGATCCGGGTGAAATCACCACTATTTTTTCAGTCTCTACCGGTACGATACCTACGCTGATGGCAATGAGAAACCAGCCCTCAGAAGTTTCAATCAACGATCCAAACTCCACACGGTCGTAGCGGGCAGCCAGTTCCTGACGTTCGAGCTGTAAGCGTTCCTGTCGCAGGATTTCATATTGCTGGGCATAGCGATCCCGCTCATTTTGAGCCATTGCCCGACCCGTTTCGTATTTGTCGCCCGCCGAGCTTTTACTTTCTTCATTAGCGGAAGCCTGAGCCGCCTGCATGGCATTCCAGGCAATGCTCACTTTCTCATCCAGTAGCGACTTTAAGCGTTCGATGATCGTAGTTTTATTCATAACTGCTGTAGTATAGCTAAAGAAGGGCTGATGAGAATGCTCATCAGCCCTTCTTTACTAAGGAATGAACGTCGGCTTATTTCAGTCCCAGGTCTTCCTGAATCTGCTTTACCTTCGCTTTCAAGGAATCATACGTTGTGTTAAAATCTTCTGGTTTTTCCAACGGAGCATTCACGGATACGTAGAATTTGATTTTAGGCTCCGTACCCGAGGGACGAGCGGATACCTTCGTACCATCCGCCAGGATCAGTTGAATTACGTTTGACTTTTCAATACCCATTTCCGCCACGATTGGTGTTTGCTGGCCCGTCGCTACATCTTTCGATACCAGGTTTTGATAATCCAGAATCGTAACGGGTTTTGATCCGGCTACTTCGGCGGGTGGGTTATTCCGCATGTCACTCATCATTCGCTGGATTTCTTCGGCTCCTTCCTTACCCTTTTTCGTCAGTGAAATCAGTCCTTCATAGTAAAAGCCGTTTTCCATGTACATTTCCGTAAGCATGTCAAACAGACTCAGTCCTTGATCTTTCGCGTAAGCGGCCAGTTCCGCAATGATGGCACAGGAAGCAATCGCATCCTTATCCCGTACGGCATCACCGATCAGATACCCATAGCTTTCTTCCCCACCACCAATAAATTGTTCGCGGCCTTCCAGATCGCGGATTACACCCGCAATGTATTTGAAGCCCGTCAGCGTATTGTAGCAATTCACGCCGTAGCGATCACACATTTTGTCTATCAGATTCGTCGTTACAATGGTTTTCGCTACGAATTCTTTACCCGTTAACTTACCCGCTTCTTTCCAGGCCCGTAACAGATAGAAGATGATCAAACTGGCCATCTGGTTACCGTTGAGTAGCTGCCATTCTCCATCGGCGTTCTTTACGGCCGAACCCACGCGATCCGCATCCGGGTCGGTTGCCATCACCAGATCCGCATCAATTTCTTTGGCCTTGTTCATGGCCAGGGTCATTGCTTCCGTTTCCTCAGGGTTCGGATATACCACCGTAGGGAAGTTTCCATCCGGTGTAGCCTGCTCTTCAACGATAGTCACATTGGTAAAGCCAATTTTTTCCAGGGCTTTCGGCACCAGCGTAATACCCGTTCCGTGAATCGGCGTATAGACGATTTTCAAATCTTTCTGCCGCTCGATTACGCTCGGATTCACTACGTTCTTCGTAATCACCTGCTCCAGGTACTTCTCATCGACTTCCTCACCAATTTTTTCAATCAGATCCGGATTTCCCTGGAAGTTGATAGCGTCAACGGATTGAATGTTGTTGACTTCCGTGATAATGTTTTTATCGTGCGGAGCCACCACTTGAGCACCGTCGTTCCAGTATGCCTTGTAACCGTTATACTCTTTCGGATTGTGAGAAGCCGTAATGACTACACCACTTTGACAACCCAGCAAACGAATGGTGAACGAGAGTTCGGGCGTTGGACGCAGTTCTTTGAAGAGAAATACCTTGATCCCATTCGCTGAGAAAACATCCGCCGTTACCTGAGCAAACTCAGGGGACATATTCCGGCTGTCGTGAGCGATGGCTACTTTTATTTCCTGACCGGGAAAACTTTTCTTCAAATAATTGGCCAGACCTTGCGTAGCCGCCCCTACCGTGTATTTGTTCATCCGGTTTGAGCCTACGCCAATCAAGCCACGTAATCCACCCGTACCGAATTCCAGTTCTTTGTAAAAGGCATCGGTTAATTCCGTATCATTTTCTTCATCCAGCAGTTTCTGAACCGCTGTTTTGGTTGTTTCATCGTAGTTCCCAGAAACCCAATTCTGTACTTTCTGGCGGATAATCGCGTCGAGACCGGTTGACATATAGGTAGTTAAAGTTGATAAATTAAGATGTGCGATGAAACTACAAAAATCTGTGCATCACGGAGTAAAAAAGAATTCTACTACTGAAATGCTTACTAAACAGTGGTACAATCTTACGGGGAATTTTACTTGCGAAACAAGTCTTTGTACATTTCGTCGAAAAAATTTACGGCTTTACAAATCCAGCCATTATTAAAATCTCGTTAATATGAAATGAGAATCGGTTACAAATCAACCCATTACATTAACCACTTATTTACTAAAATGTTAGGGCCTTGTAGCACCAGATTTTAGTAACGTGTAAAAAGCCGGAGTTAATCGTCCTCTTTTTTACGCACGCTTATTTTTTTAGTGAATTTCATTTTTAACCCTTTATCCATCGTAATAGCGTATAACTATGGAGACTACGAATCAAAACAAATCATCTAGCGGAATTTGGGGAGCTGCCTTTGCAGTAATGTTGGCCATTTCAGGCGTATTAGGGTTCTTGTTATTCCAGGAAAAAACGGAAACAGATAAGCAATCGACTGAAATCAGTATTAAGGCCCGCGACTTGGCTATTACGCACAGCCGTCTGGACTCCATCTCTAGAGAATTGGATGCTAAAATTGCTCAAGTACAACAATTAGGTGGCAACATCGAAGAGTTGCAAAAACTCAAAGTTCAACTGGAAGCGGATAATGCTTCATTGTTGAAAACGAAGAATGTCTCAATTGCCAAGTATACGAAGAAGATTAAAGAATATGAGGCAATTCTGACCCAAAAAGATGAAGAAATTGCCCGATTGCAGGAAGAAAATGGTCAATTGACGAATCAGAATCAGCAATTGTCCCAAGAAAATACGACGATCCGTACGGATTTGGATAATACCCGTCGTTCCTACAGTGACTCAGTTAGTACGCTACGTACCAGCAATCAGGAGTTAGCTGATAAAGTAACGATTGGTTCCGCACTTCGGGCTGAGAATGTACGGGTATTGGCCGTTAATAAAAAGGGTAAGACTCGTTCAAATGATGAGAACGAGTACAAAGGCAAACGCGTAGATAAGATTAAAGTAGCCTTTACGCTGGCTCCGAACCCGCTGACGAAAGAGGAATCGAAAGACATTATGATGCGTGTGGTTGATCCCGAAGGTGCTGTATTGTCGGATACCGAAACGGGCTCAGGCATCTTCTCTTTCCAAGGCCGTGACATGCAGTACACCTACAAACAGTCGATTCAGTACTCTAACAATCGGCCCGTTGTTGAAATGCTGTATACGCGTGGTCAGCAGTATAAGAAAGGAAAATATAACGTTGAGCTGTACGCCGAAGGATTCAAAATCGGTCAAGGTGAATTCGTAGTAAGATAATTCGATTATCATAGCTGTAATAAAAAATACCGCTCGGGTTTCGGGCGGTATTTTTTTGTACCTTTTACTCAAACCTTAAGCCACTACGCTAACGGCCGGAATCAGCTCCCCCGTCAAAAACGTCGTTACCGCGGCCGCATTAATCCGGCATTCTTCAATGAGCGGATGTAGAGGCTCGCTTAGCGAGAGTTCCAGATCAGCCATAGAAGGTTTGGCCATGTAGGCCGCATTCAAGATTAGTTTACGACCGTCCGAATGCGTATAAAGAATTTCAGGACGATAGTCCGCTGAAGCCGTTAGGGTATTGTAAAGTTTCTTAGCCAGCTCATACGATTCGTCCGTAGCTTCGAAGGAAATGGTTTGAACCGTACGTTGGGCAAGGCCTGCCGTACGTTGCTCAATGGCTTCGTCGAGGCGAGCTAATTGTTGCCGTAGCAGCGTCGTGAATTTACCCGTACGGATGCGTTCACGCATAGAAAAGCGGATAAAATACGTGAGCGAATCGGTGACATTCAACCCAATTTCGGCCATTTGTTTAAAAATAAACGAACTGGGTGACATACCGGGTAAGGTATTCGGATCGTGCAGCAATACTTCACCTGCCGGGGTTAGAAACCCATCGATGCGGGTACAAACGCCGAAGCCCAACAAGCGGAAGGTTTCTTTTACCATCCGATGTACTTCTTGATTATTTTCCAGACTGGTACGGATGGGCATTCCTTTCCGTACTGTATTAGTCAGGTATTTCGTAGCAAAATCAAAAACAGTATCCTCATCGGCTTTAATTACTTCTGAAGGAGGCAGAGCTAGCGGAGAGCCGTCAAAATCCTGAATGACGCCGCAACTAAACTCCTGTCCGTATACAAAACTTTCGAAGAGTACCGCGTCCTCAGCGTGAATAGAGCTCAGCATAACCGTACAATACTGGGCCGCAAACTGCTCATCAAGGGCTTTCCATAAATCAGCCGGGTGGGCAATGGTGGTTTCGCCATTGAGCGTGAGTGGAAAGGCGATGCCTTCATCAAGGTTTGTAATCCGTTGTAAGAAAGCTCCTTTCTCTTCATCACTTAAATAAACCCATTCATCGGGGCGAATTTCCTGTTGAAAGAAACTTTGCCGTACGCCTTTTTCGAATACTTCCTGGCTGTCTTTACGAATAAAGGATACGCCGATGGACGAGCCCTGGTGCGGAGCTTTGCACACAAAGGGAAATCCTACATTCTGTTTAACCTGCTCAAAAAGTACCTCCCGATCATATTCATCCCATTCTGATTTACTCAGCGAAAAGAGTCGCTTATTCAATCCGACGGTTTGTTGAATGAGTTGATTCTGAGCAATCTTATCAATACCAATTCCTGAGCCCATGAGGCCTGAACCGTAGTAGGGCATTCCGTACCACTCCAGTAAGCCCTGAATAGCTCCGTCTTCGAGTTGGGGACCATGTACGGCCAGGAAAGCAAAATCGAAATACTGCTTAAATTCCTGAGGCAGCAGGCGTTTACCTACCTGACTGATCATATGATCCTCCTGTTCCGGCGTTAACGCTAAAGATTCCTCGTATACACGAAATGGATAGCCTTCCGTACGAGCGAATGACTGGGGCGGGTAGAAATCCCGGATGGAAGTAGCTTCCATGTACTGCGTTTCGAGCAGGATAAAATTCCCCCGACCATCAATGAATACAGGAACGGGCTCGAACAAGTAGCGATCCAGACCCGTATAGGTTGTCTTTCCACCTAAAAATGAAATCTCCCGTTCGCGAGCCGGGCCACCGAAGAAAATGCCAATTCTAAACAAGGTATTCAGTTTTTAAAGGAACAAAAATGGGATTTGACTTAAGAATCGAAAGTTACGGAGCTACGTATAGAATGTTACACGCTCAGGGGTATAAATACAAAAATCACTCAGAAAGTGGTACAAAAAAAGCCTCAGAATTTCTCCTGAGGCTCTTCGTATTATTTTTCAAGTCTTACTAGGGATGACGAACCAATAATTTTTTCGTAATCAATGTTCTTCCTTCCTGAGAAAGCTGATAGAAATAAATGTTGTTGGGCAGGTTTGACGTAGTGATGCGTTGCTTGCGTTCACTCCGATCTAACATGATATCCGCTACTTGCATGCCAAGCGGACTGTAAATGGTAATTTTTGCATCCCCCGCGTGGGCCGCTATCGCGTATTCTACATCTACATGATCGTTAGCCGGGTTCGGATACAGATTGGAAATGGTGATTTTATCACTGATATACAGCTTTTCCGCCGAGGCATTGGTTTCTTCAGAAGCCGGAGTTTCAGTAGCTACGACGGCCAGCGGAGCAAGCGGTTGATCAGTTTTAGGGGAGCCCGACGACTTGGGACGATTCCGTAAAAGCGTACGATAATATTCGTTAACGGCCGTTGAACGATTCAGTTTTACCTCCCGCGACATTTCGGCTTTGGGATAGAAAAAAGAACTCATTTGTTGGGGAACAGCCGCAGATTTTGCCTTTGGTTTAATGTCAAGTCGACTGCGTTTCGGCTCTCCCTGAGCATACGTATCAAGCGTCACTGCTGAAGACAGGACGAGTGAAATGCCGTACAGAAAGAGTAAAAGGTGTTTCATAAATTGTTGTATGAAATGCAATCGCTACTTTTTGCAGGAGCAAATGTAGCCATATACGTTTGATAACCAAGTTTTTAACAAGTATTAACACTAAATAATTTACTTTTGTAAATCACTCAGAGAAAAAGGCATACCAAATATTTTTTGGTCGGCTTTCCCCAAATTTTCTCACTTTTTCAGGGTAGCGGTCGGTTCTATTTTTCTCACCGGGGTGGGCTTCACCTGCTTGACTGGCAAGCGTTTAACCATTTCCCGCGTAGGTCTTTCCTTCTCCCGCCAATTGAATCCATCTAGCTCCCGATTATCCGCCGTTACTTCTTTCGGAGGCCTTAATACACCGTCCGGGCTTCCCACAAAGGCAATGCGTTTCACTTGGTTTTCCTTGAAATGAAGCCGCATCCGTGAAGCTTGGACGTAATTCATGCCTATGGGTTTACTATCATCTTTCTTGGCGAAGTAAATACTTTCTCCATTGCCCTCTACCAGCGTATTATCAAGCTTTGAATCGGCATTGAAGTACGCTGTGATGCGTCGGCCCTTCACCTGATTGTACTGAATCAGCGTATCTCTAGCAATAATAAAAGCTCGTCGGTTGAGATACATCGTCCGCATCTTATTATTTACTAAACGGACAAAAATACTATCGGCTTCCGACTGATTCTGGCCGTTCCAGAGTATCGGCTTTTTATAAAAGGAAATCAGTGAATCGGCCAGGTTATAGACTAGTGAATCACACTTGGCTTGTAAATCACTCCGGAAAATCAATACGTGCCGATCCGCGATTAACCTTCGAGTCGTGTCTTTAACCCCGCGGATCTCCTGCGAAATCAGCGTATCCGCGGAGAGTAATAGGGTATCTCTGGCAAAGAATTTCTGTAACAACGCTTCGCCGTACACCCGCGAAATGCCCGTTTTACCAAAGTACCGCCCTACCTGTCCGGTTAGTATGGCACTGTCTTTCTTGGCCACCATGACTACATTTCCCCTGGCAATACCGATTTGGGTGATGGGGTCGTAAAACAGTGAATCACCGGTTAGATCGTTGTTGGGCATGCGTACCGTCGAACGTCCCCTGAAATTTGAAATCCGCGAATTCAAGTTATACGAACCAGAGGATGTAAAAAGCGTATCATTGGCTGCTTCCTGCTTTTTCTTTTTTGAAATAATCTGCGTAGGAGCGATAAAATAGGCCTCCTTGGAAAGGGTACTGTACCGCAGCGAATCGGCAAACAAATCTGTTTCCGGACTCTTCACTTTTACATTTCGCTTGAATACCGAAAGCTTGGTAGCCGTATTGTAATAGCCCTCTTTACTAACCAGGGTACTGGTTTTATCTACCAGTGACCCCCCCGTATTGTAGCTGGCGATTTTCGAATTCATATCGTAATCGAGCTTACGGGTTTTCAGCGTAGACACCTTATCGTTGAGCGTCACAACGCGGCCCGTAATCTTGGCCTGCCGGGTGTTGCCGAAGTACATCGCCGTATCACCCGTCAGCGTAAGACTGTCGCCTTGGATGATTTTTACATTTCCATACGCTTCGACGACGTTGATGAGGTCATTTTTCTTGGCCAGATGACAGAGCAAGACGACATTCCCCTGCCGCATGCGTACATTTCCCCGCAGAAAGGTATTACCGACCGTCTGGTCCACCCAGAGTGTATCGGAATAATCTACATCTACTACTTTTCCTGCCGGAGCGGGCGTGGGATTCTGAGCCCATCCCCAGAGTGGAAGGAAAAGTAGCAACCCCAAAATATATCTTTGCCAGTGTTTCATTTGCATGGGCAAAATTAACCATTCGCAAGCGTGCTGACCGAATTTTTAGCATTCATTAACGAGCGAAAGTTCTTTTCTCCCCAGGATCGGCTGTTACTGGCCGTCAGCGGAGGACTGGATTCGGTCGTATTAACCCATTTAATTCGAAAAGCTGGCTTCACCTACGGCATTGCTCACGTCAATTTTCAACTCCGGAGAGCCGAATCGGTTCGGGATGAGCTTTTCGTGCAGACGCTTGCCGAGCAGCAGAACGTTCCGTTTTACATCCAACGCTTTGATACGCTAACCATCGCTCGTCAGAAAGGTTTATCCACCCAGCTGGCCGCCCGTCAGTTACGCTACGAATGGTTCGAACGTCTGCGAACGGATCAGGGCTACACCTACATTCTGACGGCTCATCACCTCAATGATTCCCTCGAAACCGTTCTATTAAACTTAGTTCGAGGTACGGGACTTGCGGGGTTTCGCGGTATTCCCGCACAAACGCTTACCCTGATTCGTCCCTTACTGGGCTTCAGCCGTCAGCAACTGGAGGCCTACGCTACTGAACAGGGTTTAGCCTGGGTCGAAGATTCGAGCAATGAGAAAGATACCTATCGTCGCAATCGGCTCCGTCATCAGGTGGTTCCCGTGTTACAGGAGCTAAATCCCAATTTGCTAGGTACCTTTCGTACCACCCTCGACCGCATGGAAGCAGCCGAACGATTTATTACCCAACAATTGCAATCCTGGCAACAGCAGGTGGCTCAAACGCACGAAATTTCGTTTGCCTTGCTGGATGCCTTTCCCGAACCGCTGTTTGTACTGGCCGAAACGCTCAAGGCCTACGACTTTTCCTACCAACAATGTCAGGCGATCTATCAGAACCGACTGGCTCAGCCCGGTACCCGGTATTTCTCTACCCGGTATGAGCTGGTACTCGATCGGCAACGCTGGCTGCTGGAGGTCCGACAAACGTCTCCCCTCTCTGGCTATACTATTTCGGAGCTTCCAGCTGTTATCAATACACCTTTTTTCAGCCTGACGTTGCAACGGCAGGAAAATTTTTCCTGGGAAGCCAATCCTTTCATAGCCTATTTGGATGCAGCGGCACTGATTTTTCCACTTACTCTGCGAATTTGGCAACCGGGGGACTGGTTTTGCCCCCTCGGTTTGGACGGCAAACGACAGAAAGTCAGTGATTTTCTGGTCAATCAGAAAGTGCCCCGTACCGAAAAAGATCGCGTCTACGTACTGGAATCCCAGGGTCAGATTGCCTGGATTGTGGGCCACCGCGTAGACGAGCGATTCAAAATCACCGAAAAAACGCAGACGGCCATACGGGTAGAAATCAACCCAGAGCAGTCTCTTGCAGAAACTACTTTTTCGTAAATGCCTTTGTATCTAACAGAAAGCCGATAGTTTTGCTTTCTATCGATTGGAAAGCGATTTCGTCTGACCATCTTTTCCTAAACCTCGTAACCATGCTTCATTCATTCCTTCGCCTCGGAAGTGTAACCCTGCTCCTGGGACTGGCCTTAGCAGCCTGCCAGTCTTCCGAAAAAACGGCTACCACTACCCAAGATTCTACTACTGCTTCCACTATGTCTGCTTCGATTACGAAAGTTGCCTTTGGCACCCTCAACAATCAGCCCGTCGACCTGTATACCCTGACGAATAATCAGGGTATGGTGGTGAAAATCACCAACTACGGCGGTATCATCACCGAAATCCACGTACCCGATAAAGAAGGCAAGCTCGGTGACATTGTACTGGGCTTTGACTCACTGGCGGGTTACCGCCAACCGAACGTTCCGTACTTCGGAGCCTTGATTGGACGGTACGGGAACCGCATTGCCAAGGGCCAGTTCAATCTGGAAGGAAAAACCTATAAACTGCCCGTCAACAACGGACCAAACTCGCTGCACGGCGGTACGGAAGGCTTTGACAAGAAAGTCTGGACGGCAGAAGAAGTAAAAACGGATTCTACCGTAGGACTAAAGTTAACGCTGGTTAGCCCCGACGGAGATCAGGGGTATCCCGGTACGCTCAACGCCACTGTAACCTACACGCTTAGCGACCATAATGCCCTTCGCCTCGACTATCAGGCGACGACGGATAAACCGACCGTGGTTAACCTGACCAACCACACGTACTTTAACCTAACGGGTGGTACGAGTGATATTCTGGGACACGAAGTACAACTTAAAGCCAGCCGGATTGTCCCCGTAGGTGCCGACCTGATTCCAACGGGTAAGCTCCAAGACGTAAAAGGTACTCCATTTGACTTTACTACGGCCACCGTAGTGGGTCAGCGGATTAACGATACAAAAGACGAACAAATCAAAAACGGCGGTGGCTACGATCATTGCTGGGTGTTCGACGAAGCCGGTACGGGCCTGAAATCGCAGGGAATGGTATACGAGCCGACTACGGGTCGCACCATTGAACTACTTACGACCGAGCCCGCCGTTCAATTCTATTCGGGTAATTTCCTGGATGGAAAACTGACGGGCAAAAACAACGTCAACTACAAAAAGCGGTCTGGCCTTTGCCTGGAGACGGAACATTATCCAGATTCACCCAATCAAGCTACCTTCCCCTCGACGGTACTGAAACCGGGTCAGACGTATGCCTCGACGACGGAATACCGCTTTTCGGTTCGTAAATAAGATTGCCTCATTCCTACGACGCGGAGGGTGCTGAAGTATGATGCTTTAGATACCCTCCGCGTTGTTTCGTTTCTTGGAGTGAGTTTTTTAACGGACTCTACGTTTCATTTGCTACACGATTATGAATCTATACGTTCAACTTCCCGTACGGGCCGAAGAAAAAGAGTATTTTTTATCGAAGCTGCCCCAATCCATTGATGCGGTTTTTGAGATTGATATTACCGAGGCAACGCGGGCAGAAAACATCAAAAAAGCTGAAATCGTCTTTGGAAATCCGCCGGCTGAATGGCTCGAAGCGGCCGATAATCTTCGCTGGATACAGCTTCATTCCGTAGGATTTGATAAGTATCAGAACCTGAAAAGCGAAGCTCAGCTCACGAATATGAAGGGTTTTTACGCCCAACCCTGTGCGGAAACTGCCGTGGGAGGTGTACTGGCTTTTTACCGGAAAATGGACTGGCTGGGTATTCTTCGCAGTCGTAATGAATGGGTAGGCCAATCGCTACGCATGGAGATGAGCCTGCTTCGGCGGAAAAAAGTACTAATCCTGGGGACGGGTAGCATCGCCCAGGCCTGCCGTAAAATCCTCAGTGGCTTTGATTGCGAAATTGCGTTCTTTGGCCGTAGCAACCCGGAAGCCCGTTTCCGTACCCCCGAAGAGATTATCGAAGGCATTGGTGAATTTCAAGTCATCATCAATACCCTACCGGGTACGGAGCAAACGGCCCGTTTTGTTTCGGCAGAAATGATTGCCCGCATGGATACGTCGGCGGTATTTGCCAACGTGGGTCGCGGCTCAACGGTGGACGAACCCGCTTTGGTACAGGCCCTGCTCAACGGTGATATTGCCGGAGCCGTGCTGGATGTAACGGAGCAGGAACCCTTACCCAGCGACCATCCACTTTGGGATTGTCCTAACGTGATTCTTTCCCAGCATTCAGGGGGCGGATACGCCGAGGAATTCAAAGATCTAATCGATGTTTTCCTCAGCAATCTACACAAGTTTCTATCCCATAAGCCCCTCGAAAACGTCATTGATCCGCAGAAAGGCTATTAGAAAAAGGGTGTGATCTAATGGTTAATTTTTTCGGCGTAATGAGCCGCCAAGCCTTCGTTTACAACCGGTTAAGGAAGCCTTTTCGAAAAAAATAGCATTTAGTAGTCTGCCAGAGTGACGAAACGTCTCCTTTTTTCGTTACCAAGTCTCTCCACTCTCTTAAAAACCTACGGAAGCCTTGTTAACTCTAACAGGAAAGACGTATCTTTGCGGACTTATGCAGACTATTCGGTATTTAGTTCTTTTTCTGGGCATTACGCTAGTTTTTAGTTCCTGCGGGAATTTCGAAAAACTTCGTAAAAAGGGTACTGACGAACAGAAATACCAGGCCGCCCTGACGTATTACAAAAAAGGCGATTACGATAAAGCCGTACTACTGTTTGAAGAACTCAAGCCCCTTTTGAAAGGCTCCGATCAGCAGGAATTGGCTACTTTCTACGAAGCCTACTGTAACTATCACCTTCAGCAGTACGAAGTGGCTTCGTTTCAGTTCAAGCGTTTCTACGAAACCTTTGGCCGAAGCGAGAAGGCCGAAGAAGCGTTGTACATGAGTTCGTATGCTTCCTACCGGGCTTCGATGCCGTATTACTTGGATCAGGCCAGTACGCTGACGGCGATGGATGCCATGCAAAGCTTCATCAACACGTATCCGCAGAGTAAATTTGTGGAAGAAGCTTCCAAAATCATTAAAGAATCGCGGAAGAAGCTGGAAAAGAAATCCTACGAACGGGCCAAGCTCTACTATAAAACCAGTCCGACAAACTTGCAGAATTATCGCTCGGCGGTATACGCAGTAAATAACTTCAAAAAGGAATTTCCTGATTCGGATTATAATGAAGAACTGGCGTTTTTACAGGTACAGTCCCAGTATGATTTTGCTCAAAACAGCTTGTATACCAAGCAAAAAGAGCGTTACGACGACGTAGTTAAATACTATCAGGAGTTTGTGGATACGTATCCGAATAGCAAGCTTCTGAAAAAAGCGGAACGTTTCTACGAAGTTTCCGTTAAAAAATCGGCTGATCTAGCCGAACAGGAGCGTTTGGCAAAAGCTGCTCAGAAAGACAAAGAGAAAACCAACCAACCGGCCAACACGGGACGTTTGGGCAGTGGTAGCTCTTCGAATTAATTTCATTACGTAACCATTAAATTAGTAAAGATATGCCCGCGAATCCTTCTATCGTTACTCGCGACACGGACAAACTGGCCGCTAAAACCAACGGCAATATTTACGAGGCAGTAGCCATCATGGCGTCTCGTGCGAAACAATTGTCTGTGAAGCAAAAGGAAGAACTCAATCAAAAGCTTTCTGAATTTGCTTCTACGGTGGATAACCTCGAAGAAATCTTCGAGAACCGCGAACAGATCGAAATTTCCAAACATTACGAGCGTCAGCCCAAGCCCGCTTCTCTGGCTATTGAAGAGTACATTGAAGAACGCGTAAACTGGCGTTACCGGAGTGAATTACCGAGCGAAGACTAATCTTCTTAGCGTTGGGAAAACCTCCGTGCTTGTCTAAGTGCGGAGGTTTTTTATTAGTAGACTTTTTAGCTTATGCTGACGGGAAAACGAATTTTACTGGGCGTCACGGGCAGTATTGCCGCCTACAAAACAGCTTCCTTCGTACGCTTACTGATTAAAGCGGGTGCGGAAGTACAGGTGGTGATGACCCAAGCAGCTCAGGACTTTATTACGCCGCTCACGCTGAGTACGCTTTCCAAACGACCGGTGTATACCACGTTTGTAGCAAACGGTACAACGGGTGTCTGGAATAATCACGTGGAGTTGGGACTTTGGGCGGATCTTATGCTCATCGCTCCGGCGACGGCCCATACGCTGGCGAAAGCAGCTCAGGGTCACTGCGACGATTTGTTGATGGCCGTGTACCTCTCGGCCCGCTGCCCGGTGTATTGGGCTCCGGCGATGGACCTGGATATGTATCACCATCCGGCCACGCGGGAAAATCTGAACCGACTCCAGCAATTTGGCAACACTATTGTTCAGGCAGGCTACGGCGAACTCGCTAGCGGTTTAATCGGCGAAGGACGCATGGCCGAACCCGAAGAACTTTTAGCCGTAGTAGAGAATCACTTTACTGAGACCCCCTGGAAGGATAAAAAAGTACTCATTACGGCTGGTCCTACCCAGGAAGCCCTTGATCCCGTACGCTTTATTTCCAATCATTCATCCGGCAAAATGGGCTACGCACTGGCTGGGCAGCTAGCCGCTCAGGGAGCACAAGTAACGCTGGTCAGCGGCCCCACGGCTCTGGCTTCGCCGCATCCTTCCATAACGTTCCATCCGGTACGCTCGGCTCAGGAAATGTACGAAGCCTGTCAGGAGGTCTTTGCCGACCAGGAAGTAACGATACTAGCGGCAGCCGTAGCGGACTATACCCCCGTTGTCGTAGCGGAGCAAAAAATCAAAAAAACGGAAGCGAGCTTTACCATTGAGCTGCGTAAAACCGTTGATATTGCAGCTACCCTGGGTCAACAAAAACGTTCGGGTCAATTGCTCGTCGGCTTTGCTCTCGAAACGACGAATGAAGTGGCGAATGCCCGGGAAAAATTAACCCGTAAGAATTTTGACTTAATCGTCCTAAATTCGCTAAACCATACGGGTGCCGGCTTTGGTTATGATACCAATCAAATCACGGTTATCGATCGTAACCAGCAACTGACGGAATACCCATTGAAAAGTAAGGCGGAAGTAGCCGATGATATTTTAAAGGCCATTGTCGCGTATTTGTAAGCATCCATCCCCGTGTTTTTTATGAAATATTTGCTTTCCATTGTATGTACGCTAGTCCTGTGGGGTACGGCCTCCGCCCAGGAACTGGCCTGTAACATTACCCTACGGACGGACCAGGTACGCGTAAACCAGCAAGCCAACAACGCTCAGCAGATTTACGGTGAATTGCAGCGGGCCATGACGGACTTTGTGAACGGCCGCCGTTGGACGAATGATCAGTTTCGGCAGGAGGAAAAAATTCACCTGGATATTTCCATCAATCTTCAGAAGGCTACTGCTCAGGGTGATTACGAAGGACAAGCCATTATTCAGGTAAACCGCCCCATTTTTGGTACCAACTACGAAAGTGTACTGCTTCGGTACGTAGATCGGGCGTTTTCTTTTAAATACTTACCCGAAAATCCGCTGAATTTTAACGATAACGTTTTCTCGGATAACCTTACGTCCATGCTAGCCTACTACAGCTACATTGCTCTGGCGCTGGACTATGATTCATTCGGCAAACGCGGTGGTGAAGCCTGGATTCAGCGGGCCTATAACGTAGCCAATCTGGCTTCCAATGGCGGGTTTTCCGGCTGGGATCAGCGGGGCGATCAGCGAAGTCGGTACTGGCTGGTCGAAAATCTGCAGAATCAGCAAATGATTCCTTTTCGGGAAGGGTTGTACACGTATCACCGGCTTTCCATGGATGCTTTCAGCGATCAGCCCGATCAGGCCCGGAAGAATATTCTTGGCGTACTCAACGACATCCGGCAGGTCATCCAGCTGAAACCTACTTCGATTTTGATTAACAGTTTTTTTGACGCCAAGTCCGAAGAAATCGTTCAGGTGTTTTCGCAGGGTACGGCGGCCGAAAAAACGCAGGCGTTTCAGGTCTTATCCCAACTCGATCCAACTAAAACGGATTCGTATCGAAGACTTACCAAGTAAGGATTCTTCGTTCTTCTCCTCCATGATCACGCTTCGCCAGGCTACTACGCAAGACCGAGATTGGGCTTATTTCGTCAAGAAGAAAGCCCTGGGATTGTATGTGGTAGAAACCTGGGGAGCCTGGTACGAGCGGATTCAATGGGAGTTTTTTGAACAGACCTACCAGCAGTCGCTTACGCAGATCATTTGTCAGGACGAAACGCCCGTAGGTACGCTCCGGGTAGAGCGTCGAACGGATGAAATTTTTCTGTCGGAACTGTATTTATTACCTACCTTTCAGAATCAGGGAATTGGTTCGGTTTTATTGGAACAATTAAAGGCTGAAGCCCGGCAACGAGCTTTACCTTTGCAGCTAACCGTCCTGCAGGTCAATGAATCCGCCCGCCGCTTTTACGAACGTCACGGGTTGGTATGTACCGCAGAAATTAAACACCATTACGTAATGACTTACCATGGGTAAACGACTAGTCAGACTACCAGCCACCGACCCCACCCTACCCGGACTTACGGGCAAACACCTTAACGTAGTCTTACGCAATGGCGTTACGTATGCGGGACGACTGTTGGGCCAGGAAAACCAGGAATTGATTCTGGAAGACGGTCTGTTACGCGAACGTCGCTACCCCGTGCGGGACATTGAGGAAATTGTGTACGATAAGACTACCGCCTTTTAGTATTTAACAGCCCACCATCCTTTTGTACCTTTGAAGTTCGAAGGTGATCCTCTTTTGACTCATGCTTTCAAATCTGCTCATACAGAATTATGCTCTGATTGAATCGCTCGAGCTTTCGCCCAATGGCGGACTCAACATCATTACGGGTGAAACAGGAGCGGGTAAATCCATTTTGCTGGGAGCCATTGGTTTATTACGTGGCAACCGTGCTGATACCAAAGTACTCTGGGACCCTTCCAAAAAGTGCATTATTGAAGGGCAATTCGACATTGCGGGCTACTTTATTCAGACCCTTTTCGAAGAGGAGGAAATCGATTACGACACCACGTGTATCATTCGCCGGGAGATTAGTCCTTCGGGAAAATCGCGGGCGTTTGTTAACGATACGCCCGTCAATCTGGAAACCTTACGCCGGGTGGGTTCCGAGCTGATGGACGTGCATTCCCAGCACGATTCTGTACTGCTGGGTTCGCAGGAATACCAGCTCCAGATTGTCGACACGTACGCCCAGAATACGGCCATCCTGGATCGGTATAAAGAACATTTTCGGGAATTCCGTAAAAAGCAGGAAGCCTATGACCGCCTGCAGGCGGAGGCCAAGGAAATCCGTAAAGAGTTCGATTACAATTCCTTCTTACTCGACGAACTCAGTAAAGGTCGCTTTCAGGCCAACGAACAAACCGAGCTGGAACGCGAACTGACGACGTTGGAAAACGCCGAAGAAATCAAGCAACGACTGGTGGCCGCCGTCGGTTATCTCAATGATCCCGAACAAAGCATCCTCGGCTGGATGCAGAGTGTGGTCGGTAACCTGGGAGCGATTAGTACCTATGGAACCGAGTACGCCCAGCTTCGCGACCGGGTACAGAGTTGTTTAATTGAACTCAAAGACGTGGTAGCCGAGCTGGAATCGGAGGGAGAATCCGTAGAGCTGGACGACGAAAAGATTGCGGTCCTCCAGGAACGGCTGAGTCTGCTTTATAATCTCCAGAAAAAGCATAATGTCACCACGATTGCCGAATTACTGCAAATTCAGGCTAATCTGGAACAAAAAGTAGCCAAAGTACTCAATCTCGACGAGGATCTGGCGGCGGCTCAGGCAGCTGCCCACCAGGCCTGGGAGCAACTGGAACACACGGCCCGGGAGCTTTCCGATTCCCGCAAAGTTGTACTCAGTGAAATTGATGATTTGGTGACGGGTTTGCTGGCGGATCTGGGCATTCCCAATGGCCGCCTCGTGGTGGATCATCAACTGGGAAAACCCGGCAGTCAGGGGATCGATACGGTTAGTTTCCTCTTTTCGGCTAACAAAGGCATGCAGCCCCGGCAATTGCGGGAAGTGGCTTCGGGCGGTGAGTTTAGCCGTTTGATGCTGGCCGTCAAGTACATCCTGGCTAACAAGCGTTCCCTGCCTACGATTATTTTTGATGAGATTGATACGGGCATTTCCGGCGAAATTGCCATCAAAGTCGGAAACATGATGCTGGATATGGCCCATGGTCATCAGCTCATTGCCATTACCCACCTCCACCAGATTGCGGCGAAAGGCAATGCCCATTATTTTGTGTACAAAGACCATTCGGCGGATCGTACGGTTTCGCGGATTCGTCAGCTTAGTACGGAAGAACGCGTACAGGAAATTGCTCAGATGATTGGCGGGGCAAAGCCATCCAAAGCCATCGTGGACAACGCCCGTGAGCTGCTGTCGCAAAACATGACCGAACGAACCAATTATAAACTTGATTTGTAGGGAAAGAGCGAGCATCCAGCGGATGAACTCGCTCTTTCCTTTTTATTTTCCCCAACTACAGGCGTATGAAAAAATATCTTTTCCTGGCCCTGGGCGTATCTTTAGCGGCCTGCCAAAATCCCCCCAGCGAAGATTTAAGCAAGTTTCAGAAAGAAGTAGAAGGCATGCATGACAAAATCATGGGTCCGTACATGCAGATTGAAGACCTTCGCGAAGCCATTCGTCAGCAAGTGTCCAAGGATACTACCACGCGTGCCCAAGGAGACAGTTTGATTCTGGCCCTAACGAAGGCCGAAGAAGGCATGAACGACTGGATGGCCCACTACAACGGAGATACCTTACTGGATTTATCCGCTGATCAGGGCCGAGTTTATCTGGAAGCGGAAAAAAAGAAGGTCACTGCCGTTGAAGAACAAACTAACAGCAGCGTAGCCGCCGCTAAAGCGTTTTTGAAAAAGTAGGTTCTTTTCACCTGGAACCGGTTCCCTGATTTTTCTTATGAAAATGTATTCCGTTGCCGTTCTGATGCTGGCAATCAGTTTAGTACTAGCCTGTCAGTCAGAATCGTCGCGTCTACCCATTTTAGGACCACGTAATGGCGTGCAAACCCGCGTAGTCGAAGGTAAAACCGTAACCGATACGGTATACCACCAGATTCCTGATTTTGCTTTTGCCAGTCAGTACGGGGATACGGTTACGGCGAAGAATTTTGCGGGTAAGATTTACATCGCTGATTTCTTTTTTACTACCTGCCCCACCATTTGTCCGAAAATGACGATGGAGATGCGAAAGCTGTATCAAAAGTTCAAAGATGATCCCCAGGTTATGTTTCTCTCCCACTCCATCGATCCCAAACGAGATAGCGTCGGACGTTTGAAAGAATACGCGACGGATCTGGGTGTGTACGGACAGAAACAATGGTACTTCGTGACGGGCGACCGCAAGGAGATTTTCGACATCGGACAAAACGCCTATTTTGTATCGGCCAAAGAAGATTCCGATGAACCCGGCGGATTACTCCATAGCGGTGCCTTCATCGTCATAGATCCCCAGCGACGCATTCGCGGTATTTATGATGGTACCAAAGATGAAGTGGTTGGTGAAGTATCCGAAGCTATTGAATTACTCAAAAAAGAAAAATAACGTTAATCCCCTCATGTCTTCACGTCAGAATATTCTCTCGGGCTCACCCTGGGAAGATCGGGTCGGTTACTGCCGGGCCGTGCGAATCGGTAATCTCATTGAAGTTGCCGGTACCGTAGCCATAGTCGATGGTGAAACCGTACGAGCCGACGATGCGTACGCTCAAACCAAGAATATCATTGAACGTATTGCAAAGGTTCTGGAAGAAGCCGGAGCTAGTCTGAACGACGTCGTACGTACCCGCATGTTTACGACTGATATCAGCAAATTCGACGATATTGGCCGGGCTCACGGTGAGTTTTTCCGGGAGATTAAACCTGTAACGGCCATCTACGAAATTCGGAAACTGGTAGCTCAGGAGTATCTGATTGAAATTGAATTTACGGCAGTAGTGGAATAAGGTTACTACAAAAAAGGCTGACTCTAAGGTCAGCCTTTTTTTATGCTATACGCCGTTCGACTTACGCTTTGTGTTCGTCGCGTAAGAGATCATTTACCGTTTTCACTGGATTAAACGTGATCAGGGGTACTTCTACGAACAGCGTATTCCAGTCCGACATCGAACCGTTCCAAAGTCCGGGTAATTCCTGAGCTTTCAGGTCTTTACCATCCTTGGATTTTTGCGTAATAAAGCCCGTTTGCGGATCGCGGTACTTCAATAGATCAAAGGCTTTTCCCGTGTAATCCGTCCAGGAGCAGACCAGATCTACCGGATTAAAGTGCGTCGCCTTCAGGAATTTATTCTTCTGTTCTTCGTCATCCATGTCCACCTGAGCGGACTCTACCACTTGCAGTTGGCTGGTACCATCGGAGCTTTTGGCCCAGAAAGGTCCACCACCCGGCTCACCTACGTTTTGCACCATGCCGCAAACCCGGATGGGTCGGTTCAGCTTAGTACGGAAATATTCCACTACTTTTTCAACGGGCCACTCGTAGAAGCCTTCTACGGGCTCTACGCACAAGGCCCGACGTAAGAACTCATCGATTTCCGCCATTAATGCCTGACTCGTATCCCCACTATCGAGTCGGTTTAAGTAGCCGAAAATGCGTTCCCGCGTCTGTAATAAGGTACCGGCGATGGCACGCTTGTAGATCGTGGTCGTATTTTTAAGACGATCTGGTACGACGTTATCAATATTCTTGATGAATACCAGATCTGCTTCTACGTCATTCAGATTGGCCAGCAAGGCACCGTGACCCGCTGGACGGAACAACAGCCCGCCGTTTTTATCGACGAAAGGTGTATTATCCAGATTAACCGCAATGGTATCAGTTGAGGCTTTTTGTTCCGAAAAATCAATAACGAAATTTAGATTGTGCCGCTCGGCGTATTCGGGAGCTTTTTCCGAGATCAGTTCCTTGAATTTAGCTTTGTGCTCAGGCGATACCGTGAAATGAATGGCTACTTCGCCTTTCGACCGGGCGTAGCTTGCTCCTTCGACCAGGTGTTCTTCCACCGGGGTACGATTTTCTTCGGCGTACCCGTGAAATTTCAACAATCCTTTGGGCAATGAACCATAATCCAGACCTTTGCCCGTGAGGAAGTATTCCGCAATGGTTTGCTGATCCGCCGTTTCGATGTCAAGACCGTCTTTGGCTAAGGCTGCTTTCAAGTCGTCATAGAAAGCAAACGCTGGTAACCGCTCAAAAAACTGATCGACTGACTTATCCGATTTTCCGCCTTCCAGGAATCCAAACAAGGATTTGAACATCCGGGTGGCAGCTCCTGAAGCGGGTACAAATTTGACAATCCGTAAAGTAGGTACGTACGTTTCGTAGGTATCCAGAGCGGCCTGGATTTGCTCGTCCGATAATTGCAGGATGCCGTCTTTAGGAGTAGCGGCACGGGTTAGATTCATCCAGGGGAATCCATTGACAAAGTATTGAATCTGGCTTTCAACCGTTTGGACTTCAATACCTTTGGCTTCAATTTGCTCTAAATCTTTGGTAGAAAACATGATTACTTAGGAAACGTTGAGGCTGAAAAATAAGACGGTGACTAGAAACAGCTAGGAATTATTCTGGTTAAAAATAGACACTTAAGTACACGAATTAACTGTAAATAATGGTTAAAGTTTTTGAAAAATACCCCAAGGCTATGACTTCTTATCGATTGATTATTTTTTTAGGCTTACTGGTCGGTTTTACCGCTTGTGATCAGCTGTTTCCGGGGCCGTCTGAGAACACCTCTTTTGGTTCCGCGGTGAGTCGAGGGGTTCTCAATAATGCGGATATATACGAGGCTTCTGGCCTGGCGGTCAGTCGGCACCAGCCCAATTTTATCTGGACGCACAACGATTCCGGTGACCCCAACCGCATTTTTCTACTCGATGCGACCAATGCCCAGTGGAAAGCCACCGTCACGGTAGAAAATGCCACTAACCTCGACTGGGAAGATATGGCAGCGGCCGTTCGGGATGGAGTACCCACGCTCTACGTAGGCGATACGGGCGATAACCTCAATCAGTATTCAACCCATGCCATTTACCGTTTTCCGGAACCAAATCCGGCAACGTTGTCGGGAAACGCTTCCGTATCCAACGTTGACCGCATTACCTATCGCTATCCCGATGGTCAATGGGACGCGGAAGCCCTGATGGTGGATCCCCAAACGCTGGATATTTACATCATCTCCAAAGTATCTTCGGGTACGCACCTGTATCGTCTGCCTTATCCACAATCTACGACGGAAGTGATTACTGCGGAAAACGTCGCCAGCCTTTCTCAAACCATGATTACTGCGGCTGATATTTCGCCCGATGGCCAGGAAATTCTCATGAAAGATTACCTCACGGTGTATTACTGGAAACGAAATTCAGGGGAAAGCATCGCTCAGACTATGCAGCGTTCGGCTCGGGTGATGCCCTATTTTCCCGAACCGCAGGGCGAAGCCATCGCCTTTGCTACCGACCGCTCCGGCTACTATACCCTGAGTGAAGATCGAAATAACATTCGGGCTCATTTGTACTTTTATCCCCGCAAATAAAAACGCTTTTCTGTGGCTTTAAGTGATGAATATTTCATGGCGGTAGCGATGCAGCTGGCTCAGGAGGCGGCCGACGCCGGTGAAATTCCAGTGGGGGCCGTAGTCGTTTCTAACCGTCGTATTATTGGAAAAGGCAGTAACCAAACGGAACGCTTGAAAGATGTGACGGCTCACGCGGAAATTATGGCCCTAACCGCCGCTACGCAGCATCTGGGGTCGAAGTTTCTCCGCGACTGTACGCTGTACGTAACCCTCGAACCTTGCGTGATGTGTGCCGGAGCCCTGTACTGGGCCCAATTGGGCAGACTGGTGTACGGAGCTGCTGACGAAAAAAGAGGTTATTCAAAAGCAGGTTCTCTCCTGCATCCCAAGACCCGCGTTACCAGCGGTATTTTGCGGGAAGAAACCGAAGCCCAGCTCGTCGCGTTTTTCCGTAAACTCCGTCAGTTTTAGTGGTTCCCGTAAAATTCCGATAGCCTTGGAACTCTTTAACCCTTGGAATGCCTTTTTAAACCGAATAGACATTTATTCCTATTTTCAATCCTAATTTTCAACCAGCTATGGCTTTTGAACTTGCTCCTCTTCCCTATGCGGCAGACGCGTTAGAGCCCCACTTCGATGCTCAAACCATGACGATTCACCATGATCGTCACCACCAGACGTACGTTACCAACCTTAACAATGCCGTTGCCGGTACGGAACTCGAAGGAAAAACACTGGAAGATCTTCTCAAGAACGTAGGTCAGTTATCCCCCGCTATACGCAACAATGGTGGTGGACACTGGAATCATACATTTTTCTGGAACATTCTTTCTCCCAGCGGCGGCGGTAGCCCCAAGGGTGATTTAGCGAAGGCCATTGATGCCAAATTTGGCTCTTTTGATGCCTTGAAAGAAGAATTCAAAAAAGCCGCTACGGGTCGTTTTGGCTCGGGTTGGGCTTGGTTAATCGTAGGTGAAGACGGTGAACTCGCCGTGACTTCAACGCCTAATCAGGATAACCCGCTGATGGACGTAGCCGAGAAAAAAGGCAAAGCTATCATCGGTTTGGACGTTTGGGAACACGCCTATTACCTGAAATATCAAAATAAACGCCCCGATTACATCGATGCCTTTTGGAATGTGGTAAGTTGGGACGTCGCTGAAACCAACTATCAATCAGCGAAATAAGTCGATACAGGGAAGGTAGAAGGAAGAATTCCAAATTTTTTCTTCCTTCCCTCTACCGCAAGTACTTGCTTTTTAGTTTTTGAATATGCTATATTTGTAGCTCGAAACGGAGGATGTAGCTCAGCTGGTTAGAGCACCAGATTGTGGTTCTGGGGGTCGCGGGTTCGAACCCCGTCTTTCTCCCTCCTGTCAAACCTGATAAGTTTAACTTGTCAGGTTTTTTTATTGCTACCGCCTTCTTCTATGAAAACATGGCTTCCCCTGCTCCGCCCTTATGAAACCATCATTCGGCTGATCCTGGCTTTGATGTACATCACAGGTTTGGCTGGTCTTCACATTTCTGCTAGCGAAGATGTATTCCGGTTGCTGGTTCCTTTTCACTTGATTACTACCGGTGTATTGCTATTGCTTTTTCAGGAATCGCCTACCCGTTCGTTCTGGCTTTTCTGTGTGCTCATCTTTCTGATGGGATACGGCGTGGAAGTGGCTGGTGTACATACGGGGGTAATTTTCGGCGAATATTGGTACGGAGCCACGCTGGGTTTGAAAGTGTTCGAAGTACCCTTAACCATTGGGCTCAACTGGTTGGTTCTGACCATCGGAGCGGGTATGCTATGGCAGAAATGGCCTTTCCCTTTAGTCGTACGGGCTACCTTAGCGGCAGCCTGCATGGTTTTTCTGGATGTGCTCCTGGAGCCCGTAGCTATTCGGTTTGATTTCTGGCACTGGAAAAACGAACAGATTCCGCTCCAGAACTTCCTGGCCTGGGCCCTCGTTGCCTGGGTGTTTTGCCTGCTTTTTCAGTTCGTTCGCTTTCCCAAAATGAACCGCCTGGCGGCTTACCTTTTTGTGCTTCAGGTTCTCTTCTTTGCCACGCACCGTCTGCTGCTACTTCTTCAATAATTTTCTACAAATATTTAATAATCAATTAGTTATTAAAATTTAAAACAATTCTAAGAACCCTGAGGTTTTTAATTAGCAAGCTCAATCTCCGCTAACGAAGAGCTCTTGCAAACATTACCGTTTACGTTCACCAATCAATCCTTACTTGCATTAATCGCTCCGAAGGCATCGTCGGTACTTACGTTTTATGCTCTGTTTGTAAAGTTCCAGCTTTCTGAGGTACATGGCCATGAGCAGTTACTCGATTAAAGACCTTGAGCAGTTATCCGGAATCAAGGCCCATACGCTACGAATCTGGGAACAACGCTACGCTATTATTCAACCCAAACGAACCGATACTAACATTCGAACCTATGCAGAACAGGATTTAAAGCTGGTGCTCAACATCGCCCAGCTTAAGGATCACGGTTATAAGATTTCAGAAATTGCAAAGATGACGACGGAGGCCATCCACCAGAAAGTGATGGACATTTCCGAACGTCAGCTGGCTTATCCCGATCAGATTCACGCCCTTACGCTTTCGATGCTCGATCTGGACGAAGACCAGTTCGAAAAAATCATCAATACCAACATTCTCCGATTTGGGTTTGAAAGCCTGATTATCAACATTATTTATCCCTTTCTTAGCCGGATTAGTACGCTTTGGATGACGAGCAGCATTGGTCCGGCTCAGGAACACTTTATTGTCAACCTGATTCGGCAAAAAATCATCGTTGCCATTGATGGTCAACTGAATAAACAACGCGAAGGAGCCCGGAAATTTCTACTGTTTTTGCCCGAAGGTGAACTTCAGGAGCTGATTCTACTTTTTGCCGATTACGTCGTTCGGTCACGGCACCACAAGGTCGTTTACCTGGGTCAAAGTTTGCCCTTTGAAGAATTGGGTTTCGTGTATACGGTGCACAGCCCCGATTATCTACTAACTATTTTTAAATCCATTCCGCCGAGTTATGAGGAATTTCAGGCGTATTTGGATAAGTTTTCGGCAGCCTTTCCCCGAGCCACGATTTTGATTCTCTGTAATCAGCACTCGCACGGGCCCATTCTGGTTCCGGCCAATATTCGATTTATCCGCGACATTCAGGAGCTCATCCAACTGGCCGATCATTAAAAAAGCCCGGCGTTTTCTTACGGAAACGCCGGGCTCAATCTTTCACTCGAGTTTAAGTTGAACGGTCTTCGGTATCAGTGAAGGAGTTCATCAAAATTCAGACTTACGTAATACATCCCGCCAATCTGCGGGTTACCCCAGGCCGTCGTATACGCTTTATTCAATAAATTACTGGCTCCTATTTTCAAAATTGATTTTACCGACGGAATTTTCAAACTTACCTGAGCATCCAGCGTACCATAGGCCGGAATTAACACCTGCGGGTGGTTTTCCGTCGTACGAGCTCGAGCGGGCAATAACAGTTCCATCCAGTTAAAAGCATCCTGATAGCGATAGGTAACCGCAAATCCCCAGTTCGAACGAGCTGAAATTCGCTTGGCTACCGAGGCATTGTACCGATATTTAGGCGTATTAAAGCCGACCTTGAAACCATCATCGAGTACATTCCGGTTCCGCTTTCCGTCAAAAAGTCCCACGCCCCCGGTATTTAACGTCGTATTCGACACGTTTCCACTAATGATAAAGCCCTTGGGTAGCAGATAATCCAGCCCCAGACCAAAACCCTGGTACCGGATATTCTTTTCGTAGTTGTACGGTGAAGAAACCGTTAACGGTCCGCCCGTACCCAGCGTTTTAGGATTATCCGGGTTAATGAATACGAGTCCTCCGATGTAATTCTGGAAAACGCTATTGTAATAGTAGGCATCGATTAGCAACTTCTCGGCAATCAGACCTTTATAACCGATTTCATAGGTCAGTACGCGTTCGGGCTTGAATTCCGTCAGTCGGATTTTATTCCATTTCGAACGATCGCTGGTATTGGATAGATACGTATCATCGTAGGCATACAGTTGATCGGCGTACGCATTCAGGTTATAGGCATCCCGAACGCCCTGCAAACCACCCAGCAGTAAGGATACGGGTGAAGCCAAGCTAATGTACTGATTTTGAGTGGTGGGGATACGGAAACCCGTCTGGTAGCTGGCCCGGATATTATGGGTTTTCGCCAACGTTAAAACACCCGACAGACGTGGGCTCCATTGTCCTTTGAAGTTTTCATTCTTATCGTACCGAATGGATCCAGTCAATTTAAAAACATCCGCAAACGAACGAACGGCCTGTACATAGCCGCCCCACTCTTTGATGTTGTATTCGCCACCGCCCGGTTTTTGCAGGAAGAGCGTACCACCCGAATTCAAATCATATATGCGATAATTTCCGCCTACCAGGACTTCCGCAATTTTAGGATCGAGCAACTTTTTAAAGTTGTACATCCCTTCCGCGTGGTAGAGATTGGTACGGTCCAAGAAACGGGCTCCCTGCGGAATTGGGTTACCTTTAACCCGATCAGCAACGGCGTTGAACTCAGCCGTGCCGGGTTGCAGACGACCCGCATCAGCCGCGGAACGAGCCAATCCATTCAACAGGCCGGCGTTAGCACTGACCGCACCCTGAGCGGCGGCGTAAGCGGCCTGGGGCGTTTGTCCAGCCGCCAGAGCCGCCTGCAAAGCCTGGTTGAAGAGTTGCAAGGCTCCGCCCCCGTAGGTAAACGCATACTGTGGGTACCAGGAACTCGCCAGAGCGGCCGAGTTAAGACTGGGTTTCCAGGCTTCATTAATATAACTGGCTAAAATACCCGACGCATATGCATCCCCGGATCGTTCCTGGGTAGTATACGCTCGTACGAAAAAATGATCTCCTTTTAATTCCAGTTTATACTGCCCTAGCGTGAAGTCTTTAATGTAGTAACGATCCGAAGACGTATACACCGTCGTACCCAGTCCCCAGTTTGCCTGTACAATCGCTTCTACTTTATCACTCAGGCGGTAGTGCAGAGCACCGCTCACTTTCAGACTTTTCGTACGATAGTCCACCAAGTCCCGTTCAGCGTATCCCGTGCGAGCAACCAGCTGATCGGGCAAAAGAATACCGTTGATAATGGTGCTTGCGGGTAAACCCGTACCGGCCGAAATCGCTTTGATTCCGTTGACAATCTGCGTCAGTCGAGGGTCGATGGCGTTCAGTTGAGCGGCGGGTAATTGCATGAACTGGGCAAATACGGGTCGAAAACTAGCCAGACTCACGTTCGATGAATTCTCATCCCCGTACACGTTTACGCCGTTGTAATTAGGGTTAGTCGCGGGGGTACGGTCAAAGCCCGGATACAGGGGGTTATCGGCCGCTAGCCCAAAGCTTTGATCGCGGGTATCCGTTGCTTGCCAGTCTTTGGCCGCTAAGTAACTTACGTTGAGTTTGAAAGCTACTTTGTTGTTAAAAGCCTTAGCATAACGAATGGAAGCGTCGTAAAAGGGCGTGGTTGCCTCCGAACGGTTACTGGCGTGCATGACGCCACCTTTCACGTAAGCACTTAAGCCCTGGTATTGAAACGGACTCTTACTATTCATCAGTAATAGCCCATTGGTTGCATTGGGACCGTACAGAGCCGAAGCTGCTCCCGGCAGTAACTCCACACTTTCCAAATCGAGTTCGGAAATACCGACAATGTTTCCCACGGCGAAATTGAGGCCGGGAGCCTGATTGTCCATGCCGTCTACCATTTGTACCACCCGGGTATTGCCATTACCCGCAAAGCCCCGGGTATTGACTGAGGTAAACGTCAGCGACTGAGTAGCTACATCTACCCCTTTTAAGTTCCGTAAGGCATCGTAGAAGCTGGCCGCGGGGGTAGACTGGATACTGCGTATATCCATTTTTTCGATGGATACGGGCGACTGAAGTACGTTCTCCTCCACGCGGGAAGCGGATACCACCACTTCTTCACCTAAATAGGCCTGCTCCTGGAGAGCAATGGTCAGATTGGTTTGATTCGCGGAAACATTCAGTACCTGCGTTGCGTATCCAACACTGGAAATACGGATCTGAAGCGGTGGCGTGGCTGACGTATTGAGCGTGAAGTTACCTTTGGCGTCGGTAATAGTACCCGTTACCGTACCAACCAATGAAATACTTACCCCAGCCAGCGGCTGTCGGGTAGCAGCATCGGTAACGTTACCGGCCAGCGAAGTTTGACTGTAAGCCGCTAGGCTTCCTAATCCAAGTAGAACAATCCAAAATAAAGTAAATGTACGATTCATAAGGGAGAGAATTACGTCAATGAACGGGCGAATGTACAACGAAGAATCTGTTAACAAGATGACTATTTTACATTAAAAATATTCAATTAATTATAGAAATATTAAAATAATTCTTTTCAACGAAAGCATTACGAAACACTTTCTTTACTTAGCGTGTTATTCACGTTATGAATTCAATTTTTCGGGTCATTCCTTTGATTTTAGTAGTAATCAGTGGGTGTGCCCGACCTAAACCGTACTTGATTGAGTCAGCGTACCGTATGGATCAACAGCCTCCCGCTCCGGATTATACCAGGCCCGCTCACTGGGCGGCTTTACCTGACCGGAAGGATGCCGCCGATTTAGTTCCTATGCATTCCTCGTTTACGAATCAGCAAGCAACGGCATCCGTAGATGTATTTTTCGTTTATCCAACGATGTACGTGGGTAAACCGCAAGGATCCCAGTCTTGGAATGCGGATGTTAATGACCCCACATTAAACGCCCGCATTGACAGTAGTGCGATTACGAATCAGGCTACGGTTTTTAATGGTTCCTGCAAAGTGTATGCCCCCCGCTATCGCCAAGCCCATTATGCCGTTTTTCTGACGAAAGACACCTCTGCTCAACACCAGGCCCTTGACCTGGCTTATAGGGATGTCCGAACGGCTTTTTTGTATTACCTTAGTCATTACAACCAGGGTCGGCCCCTGATCGTAGCCGGTCATAGTCAGGGCAGTATACACGCCATTCGTCTGTTACAAGAATTTTTCGACGGGAAAGACTTACAGGACCAATTGGTAGCGGCGTATTTGATCGGACGACCCGTAACCCGGCAAACGTTTCAATCCTTACGCCCGATTGAAAAGCCTGGCCAGTCGGGCACTTTTGCGAGCTGGTGTACCTTTGAAAAGAATTTTCACCCAGAACCCGGTTTCTTCCAGGAAGGTCCAGAGGTCATCTGTACCAATCCCCTACTCTGGAATTCATCGGAAACCTACGCGGCTCGTTCGTTACACCAAGGAGGCGTCGGCAGAAATTTCAAATTTCTGCCTAAATTAACCGATGCTCAAACGCACAACGGATTACTCTGGATTTCCAAACCGCACGTACCCGGAGCCTTTTTACTGAATATTAAAAACTGGCACGTTGCCGATATTAATCTATTCTATGGAAATATGCGAGAAAATGTAGCTTTGCAAGTAAACCATTACTTCCAAACTCATTCCGCCAGATAGTTGAAGAAGTGATCCGCTTTGACACCTATCGTAACCCTATCTTTATTGAATGATCGAATGAACTTCCAACACACGTACGTAGTCATCATGGCCGGGGGCGTCGGTACCCGCTTCTGGCCCTTTTCCCGCCAAACCTATCCCAAGCAGTTCCATGACGTCTTAGGCATCGGACGCACCATGCTCCAGATGACCTTCGACCGACTCGCTGAGATCTGCCCGGTTGAAAACGTCTACATCGTTACTTCTCAGGAGTACTATGATTTGACCAAGCAGCAACTACCCGAGCTTTCAGACCATCAGATTCTCTTGGAACCCTCCCGTCGCAATACGGCCCCTTGCATTGGCTACGCCTGCTACAAGATTGCCACCAAAGACCCCGAGGCCAATATCATCGTCACCCCCGCCGATCATTTGATCTTAAAGGAAAAAGAATTCACCGACCGCATCAAAGTAGCTTTGCAGGCGACCGCTGAATCGGACATTTTAGTGACCCTGGGCATTACCCCCACCCGACCCGATACGGGTTATGGCTATATCCAGTTTGATGGACTGACTGACAAGGAAGTCAAGCGGGTGAAGACCTTTACCGAAAAGCCGCATTTGGAACTAGCTCAGGCCTTTCTGGAGAGTGGGGATTACGTCTGGAACGCGGGTATCTTCGTTTGGAATGCCCAATCCATTCGCAAAGCTTTTGAAACGCACCTGCCCGAAATGGATGAAGCCTTCCGGGATATGGCTACTCATTTTTATTCGGATGATGAAGCTACGCAGTTACTGCGAGCGTACCCCCAATGCCGTAGTGTTTCGATTGACAATGGGGTGATGGAGAAGGCCCAGAACGTACACGTGGTGTTGAGTGATATCGGCTGGTCAGATCTGGGCACGTGGAAGTCCCTGTATGAAGTAAGTGAAAAGGATGAGAACGACAACGTGATTGATGGCCACATCGTCACCCACAACACAACGGGTTCGATCATCAAGACGCCCAAAGAGCGGCTGGTGGTGGTGGAAGGGCTATCGGATTATATTGTCGCCGAGTTTGACAACGTGCTTCTCATTTGTCCGAAAGACAAGGAACAGAAGGTGAAAGAGTTTGTCAACGATGCTTCCAAAAGAGGCACTCATTTTGTCTAGTTAATTTTTAGTAGGCATAAAAAAAGGATACGGAAGACAGACTTCCGTATCCTTTTTTTATGCCTATTTCTTTTACTCGCCCTGCTTTTCCCAGCCCTGAGCCGTTAGCGGAATGGCTTCGTTTTGCTTGGTAATCAACAACGCTTCCGTCGGGTCGGCCGAGATGAAGCCAATAAAGCTAATATCCGTCGTCTGATCCAGAATTTTCTGGTAGTCTTCCTGCCGAATGGTAAAGAGTAGTTCGTAGTCTTCTCCCCCATTCAAAGCCGCCGTGAAAGGTCCTAACTTCAACTCAGTAGCTGCCAGGTAAGCTTTCTGATGGATAGGGATTTGTTCTTCGAAAATGCGTACCCCCAGACCCGATTCGGCCGCCAGATGGCGTAACTCAGAAGCTAATCCGTCCGAAACATCAATCATGGAAGTAGGTACAATATTCAACTCCCGTAGTTGCTTGATAATGTCCAGACGAGCTTCGGGTTTGAGTTGCCGCTGTAGTACATACTCATGCCCCGCCAGTATCGGCTGGCTTTCGGGGGCTTCGAGAAAAACTTGTTTTTCCCGCTCTAAAATCTGTAACCCCAGGTAGGCCCCACCCAGGTCGCCACTTACGCAAATAATATCATTAACGGAGGCTCCACGGCGATACGCGATTTGGTCTTTTTCCACCGTACCCAAAGCCGTTACGGAAAGAACCAGTCCTGAACGCGAGGTCGTCGTATCTCCTCCTACTAATTCCACCTCGTAGTCCTCACAAGCCGTTAGAATGCCCGCGTATAATTCATCGACCGCTTCTATGGAAAAACGATTACTTAAAGCCAGACTTACGGTTACCTGCGTCGGTAATCCGTTCATGGCCAGAATATCTGAAATACCCGCCACGATGAGCTTATAGCCTAGGTGCTTGAGCGGGACGTAACTTAAATCAAAGTGGACTCCTTCCACCATCAGTTCGGTTGAAACTAACTGATAGTCCGTATTCCCTTTACTTACCGCCGCATCGTCACCAATGCCCTTGACGGTTCGGGCGTGGGAAAACTGTTGCTGAGAGGCGATGCGATGGATAAGGCCAAACTCGCCTAAAATATTCAATTCCGTACGTTCTTCCATTCTTGTGAAACCTTCCGGCGAAGGCTTTAGTTTCCGGCTAATGAAAAAGCCTCCAGTAATAGGGAGGCCTTACAAAAATAGCTTGAAATTAGATAGGAGTCGCCGAAAAGGTGAAAGCTTCGGCTTAAATCCTAGGGATTGACGAGTTGATACTCGTTGGTCGTATTCCCCGTTTTAGGATCGGGTGTCGTACGCGTGAGATTAAGTTGCGTCTCCGTAGGCGAACCATTGATGTTGAATTCTACCGTACCATTACTACCCGTGGGCTGAGGCTGGAGATTGGTCAGCGTCAGTTTTTTATTGTCGGATGAAATCGTCCAGTTTCCTACAAAGGTTACATCGTCAATGGCCGTCCAACGTACCGTTTGCTGAGCAGCGTTACTTAAATCGAGCTTGAATTTGGAATACGTCGTTTTGATATTGCTGGCCCCACCTTTCGTATAGACCAGCGTATTATTTTCCTTTACCGTATTCACCGTCCATACTTTACGGATAATCTCGGAAACAGGTTTTGAATTTGGCTTCTTACAACTGCTGGCAATCAGGACGGTCAGGGCTAGGAGACTATATGAAAGTAAATATCTTTTCATCTGCATTTCATTTTTGCACTAAAATAGCGGAAATACGAGACTTCCCATCAATCGATACTGAAAACGCAAAAAATTAGCGATTATTGGTCTTTTAAGCAGGATTTAATGGAAACGTATCAAACCTATACTAAGGCCCAACTGGCCCTACGAAATGGGCAGGACCGGGAAGAATTCTGGGTAGCCTTTCAAGGAACGATTTATGAGGTAACTACCTCGCGACTGTGGCGAAACGGTAAACATTACGAACACTGGGCCGGGCAGGATCTGACGGAAGAACTCAGCGATGCCCCCCACACTGAACGGGTTTTTGAACGTTTTAGGGTGATTGGGAAGCTGCGTTTATGATAGAGGTAAAGGTTTGAAAGGGTTTGAAGTTTAAGGTTAAAAAAAGACAGTACGATGGATTCCTTTACCCGATCGTACTGTCTTTTTCAAACCTCAAACTTTTTCAAACGTTAAACTTACTCAAACCTTACATCCAGTCAAACCGCTTATAACTTCACCAATACAGATTCAATCGTAGACCGATGGGGCTCGTATTGAGCGGGTAATTTCAGGTTCTGACCTAATTCTTCCAGCGACTCATCGACCGTGAAACCGGGATTATCCGTAGCAATTTCGAAGAGTACACCACCGGGTTCGCGGAAGTACAAACTGTGGAAATACTGCCGGTCAATTTGCGGCGTAATATTTAGGCCACGACTCTCGATTTTTTCCCGCAAAGCCAGTTGAGCGGCATCGTCTTTCACCCGGAAGGCAGCGTGGTGTACGCTACCGCCCGCTACATGACCGCGACGTTCGCCGGGTACTTCTACCAGATCAATGACGTTCGCCGTCTCGCTATTAGGGTTCACAAAGCGGTACCGATTCACGTGCTCCATTTCCAGCTTGTAATCCAGCAATTCCGTCAGGATTTCGGCCGTTGGCTGAATGTTAGCCAGCGTCAGCGTCGTGCCCGAGAAGCCTTTGATGGCTTGAGCATCGCCAATCTCAGCGGTGGTATTTCCAGAGCGGTTATCTTTCTGAGACGTTACCGTCAATTCTAGTTTTAATCCGTCGGGGTCGAGTACAGTCAGGTATTCTTCGCCAAATTTCGTGGCGGGTTTATTATAGATGACGCCGTGTTGCTCGAGTCTTTTGAGCCAGAAATCCAGGCTTCCTTCGGGTACGGAGAAACCAACTTCCGTGGCTTGACCCGTTCCTCTGCGGCCTTGGGGTACAGCATTTCCCCAAGGGAAAAAAGTCCAGATGGTACCGGGTTCGGCCTGATAGTTTCCATAGTAGAAGTGATACGTTTGTGGATCGTCGAAGTTGACTGTTTTTTTCACAAACCGCATGCCCAGCACTTTGGTATAGAAATCATAATTTTTCTTGGCATCGCCGGCAATCGCCGTTACGTGGTGAAGGCCTATTACGTTGGTTTCCATGATCTTTCGTGTTTATTATTTCGACTGATTTGATGATACAAAGCTCATCAATTGTAGCCTGCGAAGGAATGGCGGAATCGCGGAAAGGCTTGTCGAAATCAGGGGAAGGACGGTACTTCTGAAGATGATTTACCCTTTATCAGTACCAAATTCGAGTATCAGCTTTGTAATTCGAAAGAGCTGCATCCGTAGCGAATGTTACGACTACCCCCCCCCGCAACGTTACTGGGTTTACCTTTGGCCAACAAAAAAGCCCAGAACCAGTAGTTCCAGGCTTATCTAAATATCCACTAAACACCTTAAAACTAGGCACATCTACGTATTGGACGGGCACTAGCTCATTTGGTCAAAATGTTTTTTTAAGTTCTTACACCTGTACAAAGCCTACTCCAACAGTGGCGTGCGAGAACTCGTCCACTAAAATGAAGGCTCCGTTGGCGGGGTTCTCAGCGTAAACGTCCGCAAAAACCGGCTTGGCTACTTTGAGTCGAATCGACCCTATCTCGTTTAATTTAAGTTGACTAGGCGAGGAACTCTTTTCCAGTGACTGTACGTCAATGAGTTCTTCCAAGGCCAGTACTTTGGCTTTCGTATCGTTGATGCCGTGTTGTAATAACAGCGTTTTACCGGGTGTCAACGCTTGATAATCCAGCCAGCAAACCTGAGCCGAAAATTCCCGATGCTGAATGGGTTCTTGCCCCACTTTCACTAGCATATTGCCCCGCGAAACGTCAATATCTTTCTCCAGCGTTAGTACCACCGACTCCCGAGCGTGAGCCTGTTCCAGTTGCTCATCAAAGCGTTCGATGGTAGCAATTTTCGACTGCTGACCCGTGGGCAATACGACTACTTCATCCCCTACCGAAAACGTACCGCTGGCCACTCGACCGGCGTATCCACGATAATCGTGGTATTCTTCCGTTTTGGGACGAACTACGTACTGAACTGGAAAACGAGCGGCCTGCGATGAATCCACTTTTATCTGATCGTCCATGGCCTCTAACGTCTCCAGCAAAGAGGGCCCCATGTACCACGAAATCTCCTCGGATTTCTTCGTAACGTTTACGCCGTACAAAGACGAAATGGGGATGAATTCTATACTTTGTCCATCAAACTGCACCTGGGCAGCAATGGCTTCAAATTCCCGTTTGATTTCCTCAAAACGTTCCTGACTGTAGCCAACTAGGTCCATTTTGTTCACACAGACAATCACTTTCGGTATGCGTAACATCGCCGAAATGAAGAAATGTCGGAACGTTTGTTCCACTACGCCGTGCCGGGCATCCACCAGAATCAGGGAAACTTTAGCATTGGAGGCTCCCGTTACCATGTTCCGCGTGTACTCAAAGTGACCCGGCGTATCGGCAATGATGTATTTACGACGGGGGGTACTGAAATAAATATGAGCTACGTCGATCGTAATGCCCTGCTCGCGTTCGGCAATCAGACCATCCGTCAGCAGTGAAAGATCCAGAAAATCCAGCCCTTTGCGTTTACTAGCCGAATCCAGGGCTTCCAGTTTGTCGCGGGTAATGGATTGCGTTTCGTACAAGAGACGGCCAATCAAGGTACTCTTTCCGTCGTCAACCGAGCCAGCGGTAGCAATGCGTAAAATGTCCATGTATACAAAAGGGGATTACGTAAAGCCCTAGCTCCGACTTGCCCCGTTGAAGATTTTTAATACTAATTTTCTCTGCTAATCGTCCGGTTAACGCTTAGAAATAACCCTGTTGCTTGCGTTTTTCCATGGCCGCTTCCGAGCGTTTATCATCCATACGGGCCCCACGTTCTGAGATTTCAGCGGACAGGATTTCTCCGATAATATCGTCTAGTTCCGTTGCTTCCGACAGGACGGCTGCCGTACAGGTCATATCACCCACGGTACGGAATCGAACCGTCGCTTCGAACGGAATTTCGTCGGTATCTTTATTAATGTATTCGGAATCGGCCCAGAGCATCCCATCCCGCTCGAATACGGGACGCTGGTGCGAGAAATAAATGGAAGGCAGGGGAATACCCTCCTCCTTGATATAATTCCAAACGTCGAGTTCGGTCCAGTTGGAGATGGGGAATACGCGAACGTTTTCGCCCACGGAAATGCGTCCGTTCAGCATATCGAACAACTCGGGGCGTTGCCGCTTGGCATCCCATTGCCCGAAATCGTCGCGTACGCTGAAAATCCGTTCTTTCGCCCGGGCTTTTTCCTCGTCCCGACGAGCCCCACCAATGCAGGCATCGAACTTGAATTCTTCAATGGCGTCGAGCAGCGTTACTGTTTGTAAAGCATTACGGGAAGCGTATTTTCCGGATTCTTCCTGAGCTTTTCCCTGATTAATGGAGTCCTGTACGTAACGAACAATCAGCTCAGCTCCTACTTCCTTCACCAGCCAGTCGCGGTATTCGATGGTTTCCGGAAAGTTATGTCCCGTATCCACGTGCAACAGCGGGAAAGGAATTTTCCCCGGATAAAAAGCTTTCTGAGCCAGTCGTACCAGGGTAATGGAATCCTTTCCTCCCGAAAACAGAATGGCGGGTCGCTCAAACTGAGCGGCTACTTCCCGCATGATGTAAATAGCTTCATCTTCCAGCTCACGGGGGAAAACAGGCTTTTCCAGAGCAGAGGTAGGAATCAAGGATTTATCTCCGAATGAACTCATAGTCAGACTTGTAAAGATTTCCGTGGTTGGTCTTCGAAGGGCCTCCCGGAAATGATCTATTGTTTAGACGATACTTCTACGCTGAGTGTAAGCCACACTCTTTTTTCGATTCTTCCCACCACCAGCGGCCAGCCCGGGGGTGCTCGCCCGGCTCGATAGCCCTAGTACAGCTGGCACAGCCGATACTGATGAAGCCTTTGCGGTGTAATGGATTGTCGGGAACGCGGTATTCCGACAAATGAGCCAGTACCTGATCGTAGGTCCAGTGAATGAGCGGGTTGTATTTGAGTACCTGATTTCCGTTATCCCATTCCAGAACGGGCATGTCGGATCGGTTTTCCGATTGCTCCGCCCGTAGGCCCGTAATCCAGATTTCGGCTCCGGTCAGGGCCCGTTTCAGCGGTTCAATTTTACGGATGAAGCAACATTCTTTCCGATTTTCAACCGAATAATAAAAGCTATTGAATCCTTTTTCTTGAACCAGTGCTTCTACGCGTTGCGTGTTGGGGAAGTACGTTTCCAGGGTCTGGTTGTACTTGGCCCGCGTCGCATCCATCAACTCGTAGGTTTCCTGAAATAAACGACCCGTATCTAAAGTAAAGACCCGTACGGGCAAGTGGTTACGAAAAATAATATCGGTAATGACCTGATCTTCCTGACCTAGCGAGGTTGAAAATACTACTTTTCCGGGAAATCGTTCGGTAAGTAAAGCAATTGCCTCCGCGGGTTCTAGGATTTCCAGCTGGGGTCTTAAGTCCTGTATTAATGCTTCGTTGTTCATACGCTTCACGGGGTTCTTCCGCTGCCGATCCTTCGTTTTTTATATACTATCGACAAAATTAGACAATGTCTATAAATTAGATAGAATGATTAACCGATTTTATCAGGAAAACTGTTCGTTCGGACGCTGCCTTTTAGCAAATTTTATGAAAGCCGAAGCCGTACCAGCTTTACGCCATTCTCCATAAAGTTCTAATAATCAATAGTATTTATTCAAAACAATTCACTTACTTCCTCTTCTATCTAAGCGTATCAACACAAAAATAAGGATAGATTTATCTGATCCGCTTTTCTTCTCCCGTACCGGTTTTTACTGACTTGGACCAAAATAAAAGCCCCGCTCGTCGTAGAGCGGGGCTTTTATGGGTAGCGTATGGAGCGGATCAGCTACCTACAAATTTTTCGGCCTCACGAGCCTTTTCTTCTTCCTGTTGTGAGAGCTCTTTAAACTCTTCATCGTTGTGACGTTTGTGCTCAAGATTTTCTTTTTCCTGGCTTACTTCATTTTCTGCATTCTTTTTTTCTACCTGCTCTAAAAACTTCTCTACGGTAGGTTCTGGCTTTTGCGATTCTTGATTTTCCATACATAGCTGAGTTTAGTAAGTAAGCCTTGTTAAAATTTAATACCGCCCTGCTTTACAGCGTAACGCGTAGGTTTTCCCCAATTTGGGACGGATCAAAGGGTACAGAGAGTGGCATTACTTTTGCCCCTCCTTAGGTTATTTCTATAACTAATATACCTCATCTTATGGAAACGATCCAACCTACGCGTCCGGCTCCCGGAGAAAAATCTTCTGAAATTCATCGGGATACCCCTTCTGAAACAGCTCAGGAATTAGAACTTGAAAAATCCATGGAGGAAAACGAAGGTCCTTTAGGATTAGGTGATGAATCGGCGTATCCGAAAGAAACCCGTCAGCAGGAAGATCGATCGGTACAGAACGTTTTTCCGGGCTCAGTGCCTGAAGTGCCGCCTACCTCACCGCCGACGCCCGAAATCCAGCCGGACTTACCGAATGTTCCCGGTACCTTTCCGGATCTACCTCATGCTCCTGAAGAAACACCAGACGTAGTACCGGAAGCTCCGGATGAAACGCCTCCGATGCCGGACATTCCAGAGCAGGCTCCTATTCGTCCCGATGAAATCGGGGAAGCAGAAAACATTTCTTCTTCCGAAGAGGCCATGCCTGTACCTACGGCTATTTCGGAAGCAGATCAACAAAATCGACTCAATCCAGCTTTGTAAAAATCTGTTTATCAATCAACTACGTACTTATTCATTATCCAATCACACGAAAGTAGTATGGCAACTGAAATGGAAAACCTTATTGATCAGCTGGAATTGCTGGTCAAAATCAATATTGATCGTACCAAAGGCTATTCGGTAGCGGCCCGAGATGTAGAAGACCCGCAGCTAAAAGCATTATTTGAAAAATTGGAAAAGGAAAGCGAAGGCTTCGCGGATGATTTGGGTCAGGTATTGAAAAAGTACAAACAGACACCTCCTGAAACAGGTACAACCGCCGCTCGTTTTCACCAATTCTGGATTGATATTAAAGATAAATTACTCGGCAAAGACCGTGATGCCATTCTAAGTTCTTGCGAGACGGGTGATGAAACGGCTCTTGCCACGTATACAGAAGCGTTAGCTCACGAAAAAATTCAGACGCTGCCCGATATTCAGATTTTACTAGAAGGTCAACAAACGATTATTGCCCAGGATTTAATGCTTATTCAATCCTTACGCAACGAAGAAAAGAATATTTCTCAGGCGTAGAAACATGCTTTGGAATGGTATTAGTGATAGTCTAGGCATAAATGCGGTATCCACCCACGTAAGACGTTGCTCTTCGATTTGTTTTTCAAAAGCCATGTTAAATCAATTACAGAATTTATTTTACCATCCCTGACCATGGAAAGAGCTGACAATCATCGCCTAGACTATTGGCTTAATGCCCTTATACACGCTCATGAAGGACGCGTTCGTGTATATCATACTCTAGTGACCCGCGTAAACTGTTTGTTAGTCAAACCTTTCCTGATGCGAGGAATGACTAGTAGTAGTTTATGCAAGACCCAATTAGTAAACCAATTGTGGAATTATGGGGGAAGAATGTCCTATGATGTGGTATCTGCCCCCCAGTGGAACGACGTTCTTGACCATGATGACTATGAACAAGATTTGCGTAGAAAAGTGGATGAGAATCTGCTAGTACTCTATCGTAATGCGTTACGGGAAGATTTACCCGAAAGCGTACGACAACTCCTCACCAGTCAGTGGAAATTACTCAAGACTTTCACCAATCGACTGGCGGAACTGGAACCAGAACCAACCAATCACTACTTAATGCGAGCTTAGTTTAGTTCAATTTATAAGGGAAGTAAAAAGCGGTAAGAACAGGCAGTTCTTACCGCTTTTTTTATGCATATAGTATCGTGGGTATTGGAATGGATAAAGTCTTTTGCAGGAAGGTAATACGTTAAACCGCTAAAAGGATTTACTGCGTACGCAAGGTATCACTTTCCTGAACGAAAGCTGAATCTTTATCAGTTACTGCTCCGACGCCTTTCGTGCCCGTAGGACTATTGGTGAAGAGACCTCCAACAATGGCCCAGATAGCACAGATAGCTACTACTACACCAATAAATATGAATAGTTTACGAATATTCGGATTCTCGTTCTGCGGAGTATTAATCGGTTGCTGAGCCATAAGGATAGTGGTTTGATTGAAGTATTTCTCGTTACTGATTAATTTAAAATTGTTGTGCCTTTTCTTCTATGAGACCAAAAGCTTTGTTAATGAGATTGTTATAAACGAAAGACCCGCTGAGCGGGTCTTTCGTTACTAGAAAAGTTGTAGACTATTTTTCCCGTCTCAAGCTTCTACGGGCATCTTCAATTTTATCATCCAGATCGTCCATATACTTCGAAACGTCGCGTTTGGCTTTTCTCCATTCCCGACCCGAAGACTGGTTGATACTGTAGTACTTCTCAAAAAGCTCCGAACGACTCTCCTGTAAGTCTTCTCGCATAGCCTCGCGGCGACGGCGTTCGCGACGGGTTTCGCCTTTTTGCTTTTCGTCTAACGACTCAATTCGGTTATTTAACTCATTAATCTGATCGTCGAGTCGTTCGGCTAATTCGCGTTTCTCCCGTTCTTCCCCAGAATCCTGGCGGTTAGAACGACGAGCGTTTCGATCCCAATCCTCATCTCTGTAACGGTCGTCACGATCATCATACCGCCGGCTGTTTCGGTCATCACTGTACCGATCATCGTATCGGCGGCGATCCCGGTCATCGCGATCATCAGTATAACGATCCCGGCGAGAGCGGTCTTCGTAGCGACGATCATCATTCCGATAACGATCTACTTCATCCCGGTCGCGACGTTCACTACGGTAGAAGTTCCGATCATCATCCCGACGGTCCCGGTCATCCCGACGTTCATCCTCTCGGCGTTCATCTGACTTTTTATCTTCGTCTTTCCGGTCTTCATCCCGACGTTCTTCGTATTTTTTATCCTCCTCTTTCCGCTCTTCGTACTTTTTATCGGTATCTCTTCTTTCATCGCGGTACCGATCCATGTCTGATTCATCGCGACGGGCTTCTCTATCGTCCCGTTCTTCCTGACGCCGATCTTTCTCTTTCTCTTCACGTCGCTCCTGTTTTTCCCGATTTTCGCGGTAAGCAGTACGGTTTGAATCACCGCGTTTCAGGCTACTGGAGAAGTTATCCAGTCCAGCACATGAACTTAAGAAAAGTCCAGTAGCCAAAGCTCCTAGTAAAATAATGTGACGTTTCATAGCTATTTCAATTAACGCACTAGCGGTTTCTACGGGTAGTTAGTACAGCTAGTGCAAGGGTAGTTGGTTGGATATTAGAAATTATAACGCAGACCCGCGTTCAACTGAGGGCTCAAGTAAAAGAAAGCCGGAAGCAATTCAGCATACAATCCTCCTTCCACAAACAGGGAATAGGGACTTTTCTTGGAAAGGAACTCGACCCCAGCTACTACGGTAGGTCCAATGCCAATACTTCGATCATGGGCATCGCTAGTAATGTCGGGATAATAGTTCCGAGAAGTTAGCTGAGCCCCAACGCCTCCGTAAAGCGACATTCGCTCGTTTAATGCGGGAGCGTACCAGAGGTAATTGGCATTGATGGCAAAACCAACGCCCTTGAGCCTACCCTTCCGATAGTCGCTCGTACCGCCAAACAAACCTCCATAGGTTCCTATGTTTACATCGAAGGCATTACGGTCGCCGTATTTCCGGATGTTAAGGCCGGTAGGCTGACCAATTTTTAGACCCAAGGCCCAATCTTTAATTTGAGCGTGTACCAGCGTCGTACAGCTCACAAAAAATAGAGAGATAAGAATTTTTTTCATGGGTAGTTCATCTTAACAAGTAATCAACGATTGTACTCATCCTAGTCATCATTGATAAATGAAAATATGCTAGTCATTTACTAGCAATTTCCATGCCGTTGTGCTTTTCTTCTTCTAATTAAAGAAATTCAGGTGCCTACTGCTTTATCTAACGTTTTTGGGGAAATGACTACCCATGCTTTGAACGGGTTTACCCCTTCTCTACCCGGCACAAAACTTTCTTTCATCCTCCCCAAAACCCAAAACAGCTATGAAATCAGAAGAAATGTTAGGAACTCTTTCGCCCACGACTCGGGAGCGTGCCTTACTGATTGCCAAACGTTTAATGCGGGGCGGTAGACGAAGTCCAGCCGAGGCTATCAAAATGGCCAGCGAATTGGCCCGGCGATGGGCCTGGCGTCAAGTGCCCGCTCGCCGTTTGTCAGAAACCTATTATAATTAGCTTTACTATTATCCTACTTACTACTTATGGCTTCCTATCAACGACTCAAAGATTCCGTAGCAATGATTACGGGTGCTAGTTCCGGCATTGGAAAAGCAATCGCTATCGAAATGGCCCGTGAAGGTGCTTCGGTTGTCATCAACTATCATAAAACATCCGAAGGTGCAGAAGATGCCTTAGCTCAGATTGAAGCCTTCGGCGGCAAAGGCATTATCGTGAAAGCGGATGTAAGCAAAGAAGAAGATGTCAAGCAAATGTTTGATCAAACGCTGGAAGCCTTCGGCAAGCTGGATATTCTCGTGAATAACTCAGGTCGTCAGGTAGATGCTCCTTTTCTGGAAATGACCCTTGACCAGTGGGAAGCCGTCATCTCGACTAACCTAACCAGCCAGTTTATCTGCTCAAATCTGGCTGCCCGTCAATTCGTGAAGCAGGCCGAAGCGAATCCTTCCCAAGAGGCAAACGCTATTGGTAAAATCATTTGCATGAGTTCGGTTCATGATATGATCCCCTGGGCTGGACACGTCAACTACGCCGCTTCAAAAGGCGGTGTACTGATGTTCATGAAGTCTATCGCTCAGGAATTGGCTCCTTTGAAAATTCGGGTGAATGCCATCAGCCCAGGAGCCATTAAAACACCCATCAATAAAGACGTATGGAGTGATCCCGAAAAGATGCCTGCTCTGATGGATCTGATTCCGTACAAACGCATCGGTAAACCGGAAGACGTGGCTAAACTAGCTGTATGGCTCTCCTCGGACGAATCGGACTATATCACCGGAGAAGCGATCTATATCGACGGCGGGATGATGCTCTATCCAGAATTTGCCGACAATGGTTAATACGCTTTTATGAGAGAAAAAAAGAAGGGATGCCTGTTTGAGGCATCCCTTCTTTTTTGTCTGGCTATGGATTAGATCAACTGTGAATCGTAAACGACTACTTTACTCCACAAATGTTTGTTCTTATCGATGAAGGCTTTGTGTTCGGGGTGTACCAGGTAGGTCTGCTCGTCTTTAGCGGACGCAAAGACCAGCATAACCGAGAAACTGTAGGTACCATCCGTCACCGCCTTATCGAATTCCGTAACGACGGGTTTACCGATGTGAGCGTGTTTGATCACTGACAGCTTACCCAGACTCTTCAGGGCATTCAGTAACTGATCATGTTCGGCTTTATTTTTCGGATTTTTCAACCAGAAAAATACGTGGTGAACAAAGGTTAGTTTTTCATCGGCATGGGGTACTGCTACTGCACCGGCAGCCGCAACAACGGAGGCATTTTTCACAAATGATCGACGATCCATGGATTGAGGTTATGATAGAATTTAACTGAATTAAGCTATTAATCTAAAGTACGATCCTGTTTTTTGATTTCGCTTCGCTGCATAGAAACGCGAACTTTCTTGATTCGTTTCTGATCAGCGGCGAGTACGCGGAACGTGAATACATCATGCACTACTTCTTCATTTACTTTGGGTAGACGTCCAAATAATTCCAGTAACAATCCACCCAACGATTCGCTATCGCCGCGTACGTTCCCAAAGACGTCGATACCCATGTTCATCACTTTGGTTACATCGTTGAGAGACGTTTTGCCTTCAAACACGTACGTATTTTCATCAATCTTCGTGTACTGAATTTCTTCTTCGTCGTACTCATCACGAATATCCCCTACAATTTCTTCAATGATATCTTCCAGCGTAATCAGCCCTTCGGTTTCGCCGTATTCATTCACGACGATGGCCATATGGACGCGTTTTTCCTGGAAATCATGGAGCAAATCGTCAATCTTTTTGCTTTCGGGAATAAAATAGACGGGTCTTACATTGGCTTGCCATTCGTAATGTTCGTCTTTATCAATGTGGGGCAAGAGATCCTTGATGTACAAAATACCTTCAATCTTGTCGATCGACGTTCGATAAACGGGTACACGCGAGTAACCCGACTTATTGATCTTATCCATCAATTCGTGGAAATCCAGCTCAATATCGAAAGCAGTAATATCCATACGGGACCGCATAATCTGTCGGGCCGAAATACTACTGAAGTTAACGATCCCCCGCAGGATTTCCTTTTGCTCCAAAGACGTATCCTTTCCCGTTGTGATTTCCAGAGCGTGGCTGAGTTCTTCGGCAGTAATGGTATAGCCTTTCCGTTGTACCCGTTTTTCGATAATATTGGAAATACCCATCAACGGTACTGAAATCGGCCGAAAGAGAAACTGAGCGGCCTCAATCACCGGAGCTGTAATCTTCAGAAAGCGAATCGGATTCTGATTGGCCCAGACTTTAGGTATCAATTCACCGAAAAATACAATCAGAAAGGTTACGCCAACGGTTTGAATCACTACGCCTACCCAAGCCGCAACCCCTTCGCCCAGGGCTTCCTTGGTAGCAATGGAGGTCAAGGTGACTAGCGTGATGTCGAGTAAGTTCTTGAAGATAAGAAGCGTCGCCAGTAACAACTGCGGATGATCGAGCAATTTGGCAATCCGGCGTTCGGCGGCGTTGTCACTATCCCGAATTTCGTTACGGGCGTCGAGTGAGAGAGAAAAAAAGCCTACTTCTGAACCGGCGGCTAAAGCCGAGGCGGCTAGTAATAACAACAGTATAAGGCCGTTGCTGATGTAGAATCCGGCACCTACCGCGTTGGCGAGAGGTGCCCACATAGGGAATGGGTCTAAAATATCGCCCAGGGTCAGGGCGGATTCAGTGAGCAAATGTGGCTCCAAGTCAGGAAGCGTTTGGTGAAACGTAAGCCAAGGTAACAAAAAATTGAATCCGTTAACCCCGACCGATTTGCAAAACAATCAGGATTAACGGATATGTACTAATTATCGTCAGCAGATTTAATGCCTAGAAAGGTAAATCGTCTTCGTCGCTACCACTATTGAAAGCAGGAGCCACCGGCGTAGTGGGCCGGGGAGCTGCGGGACTCGCTGCTACCGCAGGAGCTGACGCACTACTCGTCGAAGCCGGTGTGAAACCACCCTCTTCAGTACGGCCACCGCTACCCATCAGGTTAAGTTCCATTACCCGTAAACGTAAAGCTGAACGGGTGTTGCCCTCTTTATCGGTGAACTCTTCCATCCGTAAACGGCCCTCTAAATACACCTGATCTCCTTTTTTCAGATACTGAGAAGCGATGTCGCTCAGGCGTTCCCAGGCTTCTGCCCGGAACCAAGTCGTCTGTTCTACTTTTTCGCCCGTACGGGTCGTGTACGATTCAGTAGTAGCCACACTAAATTCCGTTACTTTAGCTCCGCTGGGAAGCGTCCGCGTCTCGGGATCACGCCCGAGATTACCGATTAAAATTACTTTATTGAACGTCCGTGCCATGTTAAAATAGTCAGTAGGATTGAATGTGAAATTACGAAATTTTCCGGGTAAATCAAAGCGAAATTTCCGGGTACTGCCCTACCGATCAATCAGTTATTTCACTCATCCACTTCGTAATAAATTTGAGTACTAAGACCGATTTAGGCAACTGATCGATGGCTTCTGGGGTATACCAGTGCAGGGGTTCAGGTAAGGCTAGCGGTCGGGATACTTTCAAATGCCAGAAACGCGTTTCAATACGTTGGTGCGAGAGTACATGTGTATACACGGGCGACTCATCCAGCAGTACCAAGTCCGGTAATAAGGGCTTCAAACTAACGTGTTGACTAAGCATTTCCCAATCCAGCAGTTGCTCGTCTTCGATCAACATAAAATCAAACATGTTCGTCCAGACATCTTTCCCGGTACGTTCACGCATGGCCAGTCGACCCTGTTCGTCTTCCAATACTACATAGTGAAAAAAACGATCACGTACTTTCGCCTTCTTCGCTTTGACGGGAAGTTGACTCTGTCGTCCCGTGAGATTCGCTTCACAGACCTGATTAAACGTACAAAACATACATTGGGGTGAAACGGGTACGCACTGCGTCGCACCGAAATCCATGATGGCGTGATTAAACAAGTCCGGATGCTCAGCCGAAATCAGTGAATTGGCCAGTTGAGTAAATTGGGCTTTAGCAGCGTGACTGGTAATATCCGTTTCGATCCCGAATATACGCGAGAGCACCCGGTACACGTTTCCATCCAGTACCGCCACTTTTTCGCGGAAGGCGAAGGAGGCAATGGCGGCGGCTGTATAGGGGCCAATTCCTTTGAGTTTCAGTAGCTCCTGGTACGTAGTGGGGAAAACGCCGCCGTAGTCTTCCACAACGATTTTAGCCGTGCGATGCAAATTTCGAGCTCTGGAGTAATAACCTAGCCCTTGCCAAAGCCGTAGTACCTCCCGTTCGTCGGCACTGGCTAGGTCCGTAATGGTTGGAAACGTTTCGATGAAGCGGTAGTAATAAGGCATTCCCTGCACGACCCGCGTTTGCTGGAGGATGATTTCCGAAAGCCAGATGTGATAAGGATTGGTGGTATGTCGCCAAGGTAAATCGCGGCCATAACGTTCGTACCAAGCCAGTAGTTGGGGAGCAAAAAAATCGTTGGTCATTTCAGGGTGTAAAGCCGAAGAAACTAAAAGAATCAAGCCACTTTACGAGGGCCGACAGACTGGCAGAAGTGAGGTAAAAGTGACAAAAACGAGGAGAAACCAGGCCTTCTACGCACTTAGTTTTCGTCACGAAAAGAGGTATAATTCGCTAAATACGAGTCGGTTACAAAAAAAATATTGACCACATTTCTGAATAATTGTTTTGCAAATGAATTCAAACCCGTACTTTTGTGCCTCTAAAATTTTGAGCCTTAGGCACTTTCTCAATTAAAAATCATTATAAACCTTTTAAAGTTTACCCAAGTGACCAAAGCAGACGTGATCGCAAAAATCGCCGAAAAGACCGGCATTGACAAAGCTGATGTAGCTCAGAGCCTGGAGACATTCTTTGGCGTAGTGAAAGAAGCTCTCGTGGATGGTGAGCCGGTATACGTTCGCGGTTTCGGCAGCTTCGTGAATAAGAAGCGGGCGAAGAAAGTAGCACGGAACATCTCTAAAAACACGACGATGGAAATCCCCGAGCACTACATTCCTAGCTTTAAGCCCGCTAAAGAATTTACAGAATCAGTAAAAACTTCTGAAAAAGCTAGCCAAGCCGTTTAAGCCGCTGGTATAGCTCCGGATATGCAGGGTAGGAAGAAGGCTAACAATCATGCTATACTTTCTTTCTGCCCTCCTGTCCAGATTTTTTAAGTACCCAATGAATTGATTTGCTTTGGTAAGTGTTGAATTTGTGACTTTCTCTATCTGCTGAATCGTATTCGCTAATCGTTAGTCTCAAATTTTTAAAATCATTGCTCCTGTGAAGAAATCATTTATTACCCTTATCGTTGTTGCTGTTGCTTCGATTGGCGGGCTGTATAGTCTGCCGAAAGTAGCCGTGAAGGATGATAAACGAGCCACGGAGAATAAAGTACCAACGCAGTCAGAAGCGTCCAAACCCTCAGCTCCGGCCGCTGAAACCCATCTGCCCCCCGTCCCGGCTGAACAACGCAAAGCCATCGACGGAGCCCGTCAGATTTTTGAAAGTACCAACCACTCCACGAGCGAACGCATTAGGGCCGGCGAGCAATTGTCGGAACTCTTTACTCAAGTGAGCCGGTTTGACAGTGCAGCCTATTTCGCCGGAGAAATGGCTGGACTACAACCGACGGTCGAACGCTACTTGAAAGCGGGCGATCGGTATTACGAAGCCTTTACGTTTGCCCTTGATTCAGATAAAGCGGCAACGCTAGGTCAGCAAACGCGGGATTGGTACCAGAAAGCCCTGGACCAGAATCCGAACCTGCTGCAGGCAAAAGCCAACCTGGCCATGACTTACGTATCCACGGCGAACCCCATGCAGGGTATCGGCATGTTACGCGAGCTTTTGGAACAGGACCCGGACTTTGAACCTGCCTTGTTCAACCTGGGCATTCTTTCCATGCGTTCCAACCAGTACGAGAAAGCGGTTGGACGTTTCGAACGAATCCTGCGGACTCACCCCAACAGTACTCGCACGATGTTTTATCTAGGCATCTGCTACGCTGAAACGGGCCAAAAAGAAAAAGCCAAACCTCTGCTGGAAGAGGTTCGGAAGAAAGAAACTGACCCGTCTATTCAGGCGGGTGTCCGGGAATACCTGGAGCAGTTAAAGTAATTTTTTTAACTCGGTTGCTGGTTTTTGGGTGATCGTATGATCCCTGCAGACCGACAACTTTTAAACTCATTTTCAATTATGCCTTGCGGAAAAAAACGTAAACGCCACAAAATCGCTACTCACAAACGTAAAAAGCGGCTGAGAAAGAACAGACACAAGAAGAAATAACATCGAGTGGAAAGTGAAAGGTGAAAAGTGCAGTTTTTTCACTTTTCACTTTTTGACTTTTCATTTTTCACTCCTTGGGCTGGCCCGATTGGGTTACAGCCTTTTTGTGTATTCACCCAATTCTGTTCGAACCGAGTAAATGAATAAGAAAAGTTAAGTCAGCATCGCTTTCGTGTCGCTGGAAGCGTTTCTTATGGGTTTACTCTAAACCCTCTGAGCATCACCTGTGAGCAATGAATTAGTTATCAATTCGACTCCCAAAGGTGATAGAATCGCTCTTTTGCAGGACAAAAGAATCGTTGAATATCACTTTGAAGAGTCAGAAGAGCACTTCTCTGTGGGCGATATCTACCTGGGAACGGTCAAAAAACTGGTCACCGGGCTCAATGCCGCTTTCATAGATATTGGGTACGAGAAAGATGCCTTTCTTCATTACCTAGACCTGGGGCATAACATCAACTCACTCAACAAGTACACGAAAGATGTAATTGCGAAACGGGTGAATGATGGCATGCTGAATGGGTTCGAAATGGAGCCTGAAATAGACAAGCATGGCAAGATTGATAAAGTCTTAACCAAAAATGCCCCTATTTTAGTCCAGGTTGTTAAGGAACCTATCTCTACGAAAGGTCCTCGACTTTCCTGCGACATTTCCATTGCAGGCCGTTTTCTGGTACTTGTTCCGTTTGGACATTCGATTAACATTTCCAAAAAGATCACCAGCAAACAGGAACGTCAACGCCTTCATCGGCTCGTACAGGGTATCAAACCGCCTAACTTCGGTGTGATTATCCGTACGGTTGCCGAAGGAAAAGAATCGGAGGAAATTGAACTCGACCTGCGAAGCCTTTTGGCCAAGTGGGATGCCGGGATGAAATCCCTCCGGGATGCGAAGCCTCGTGATAAAATCATCGGTGAGATGAGCCGGGCTACGTCGATTATGCGGGATATGCTGAACGATAACTTCGACAGCATTACGCTCGACAATAAGGACATGTACGAAGAGGTTCGTTCGTATGTTACCCAGATTGCTCCCGAAAAGCAGAATATTGTTAAATTCCATCAAGGGAAAAACAAGGTATTCGAACATTTCGGCATTGAAAAGCAGCTTAAGATGCTTTTCGGGCGTTCGGTAAGTTTACCGGGCGGCGGCTATCTGATTATCGACCATACGGAGGCCTTACACGTCATTGATGTAAACTCTGGTAATAAGTCCAATCAGGAAGAAAGCCAGGAAGATACGGCGGTCAATGTAAACATTGAAGCAGCCAAAGAAATTGCCCGTCAGTTGCGGCTTCGGGATATGGGTGGCATCATCGTCATTGATTTTATTGACATGAAAAAGCCCGAGAATAAGAAGCAGATTTACGACGTGATGCGGGAAGAGATGAAGCTCGATCGTTCGAAATTCACCATTCTGCCCCTCACTAAATTTGGTCTTATGCAGATTACCCGGCAACGGGTACGGCCCGAACTCAACATTCAGACTCAGGAAGTTTGTCCAACCTGCGGTGGAACGGGAAAGATTACGGCGAGTATTGCAGTCTCAGACATTGTTGAACAAAATCTGGATTACATACTCAGTAAGCAAAATGAAAAAGGGCTACGGATTATGCTCCACCCCTACCTTTATTCATACTTTATGAGCGGTTTTCCGTCTCGCCGAATGAAGTGGTGGCTGAAATACCGAACCTGGGTAAATTTGGTACAGGACAGTTCGCTGGGAGTTACCGAATTCCATTTTTACAATAAATCCGGTGAGCCGATTGAGGTACACGGATAAATGCATAGAAACAAAAGGCCGGGATCGCTTGATCCCGGCCTTTTGTTTTTTATACATAATTGCGAATCAGATCCTTCAAATGCTCTGGATTTCGGCTACGTTTTAATTCCTCCTGCAATTGCTCAATGGTGGCTTTCAGGCGTTTAATTTCCTGAGCAAACTTGGCATCCATCTGCCGGGGTTCTGCTACAAAGCGGACCTGAAAATCGCTTTTTCGTACTTCGTTCAATTGACTTTGCAACTGATCAGCCTGCTTTTTCAGAGCCTGATTGTACGCGGCCATTTCCTGAAAATCGTCCGTCTGACTAGCCTCGGGTTGTTCACTCTGCAATTTCAGCAAAGCAAACCAGTTACCCTGCTGATAGGCTTCCGTAAGCTCCTGCATCAGCCGGGTTTTATGCTCCCGTTGTACTTCGTCACGCTCGCGATCCGGGTGCAGGCGTTTCACCAGATTCATGTATAGTTTACGCAGCGGGATGAGTTCAGTCGGTACGACTTCGGGTAGCTGTACGGCCTTTTTTTGCTTTCGTTTTTCCTTTTTCTCCGCTCGTTTCTGTCGTTTCTCCTCCTGACGGGCCTGCTGTTTCGCCATTTGCTCGGCTACGTATGCCCTCAACTCTGGCTCGGTCGTGAGGTGAACCCCCTCAAAACGAATGCCGTATTGCTGAGAAAATAGCTCTTTTAGTTCTTCGAGACGGTCCTGGTCGGCTTTTGTTTCCTGGCCCGTATGCTCATTGTAGAGGGCCCGCAGGTCTTCCCGCCCGAATCGTCGAATGAGTACCGCCGATTCCTGAATGATAAAATCCTGTAAAGCCCCTTTTTCTGCTTTTTTGAAGGCTTTAGAATGATAAGCGTCGTTGAAAAGATGTACCCGGCGGACGTGAGCGTCTACTACGGCTTCTTCCAGCGGCAAAATTTCCTGGGTCACCCGTTCGCGGGCTATCACCTCCCAGCTTTCATAATTCTGAAGGTCCTGCCGTAGCTGCTCGATTCGTTGCAGGTACTTCTGAAACGTTTCCTGCACGTCGGATAGCGTCGCTTTTCCAGGGGTCGGTATTAACTTTTCCACGCGTAAATCTGATTAAGCTGCAAAGTACGGGAAGAGTTTACTCCAAAAGAATAGGGCCTACCTAGTGTCCTTTAAAAATCGTAGTCCAATACGTAGGCCTTTTACCGATCGTGCAGGATCACGCTTCACCTTGATAGAATCGTTCGTTTTTATGATAGGATTGAAGATGTAAGGAGTAGAGCTTATGCTTTTTCTTTGAAGAACGATCTATCCTTTCGTTCGCTCGTATTCTTTCATCTATCTAAACACGTTTTCTATGTTACCCCTTACTATGAAAGCGGCGGTTGTCCGTGAATTCGGGAAACCCCTATCCATTGAAGAAATGCCGGTTCGCCGACCCGGTCGTAATGAAATCTTAGTTAAAGTAATCGCTAGTGGCGTTTGTCACACTGATTTGCACGCCGCGGATGGCGACTGGCCGGTGAAACCCAAACTACCGCTCATTCCCGGGCATGAAGGCGTTGGGTATGTTGTAGCCTTAGGACCGGATGTTACCAACGTTAAAGAAGGGGATGCCGTTGGTATACCTTGGCTCTATAGTGCCTGTGGTTGCTGCGATCATTGTATTACTGGCTGGGAAACGCTTTGCGAGAGTCAGCAAAACGGCGGCTACAGTGTAGACGGTGGCTACGCCGAATACGTCATTGCCGATGCCCGATACGTAGGGAAGCTCCCCTCGAATGTCAACTTTATTGAGATGGCTCCCATTCTTTGTGCTGGCGTAACCGTGTACAAAGGGTTAAAAGAAACCGAAACCAAACCCGGTGAGTGGGTGGCTATTTCGGGAATTGGAGGCCTGGGCCACGTAGCCGTACAATATGCGAAAGCCATGGGTATGCACGTCGCGGCTATTGACGTCGCAGACGACAAGTTAGAGTTAGCGAAACGACTGGGAGCCGATTTAGTAGTCAATGCAAAAATGCAGGATCCGGGTGAATACCTGCAAAAGGAAGCGGGGGGCATGCACGGCGTGCTGGTTACGGCCGTTTCACCCATTGCCTTCCGGCAGGGCATCGCAGCCCTTCGCAGAAAAGGAACCATTGCATTAAACGGTTTACCTCCCGGAAGCTTTGATTTACCCATTTTTGAAACCGTTTTGAAACGTATCACCGTTCGCGGTTCGATCGTCGGTACGCGTAAAGATTTGCAGGAAGCGATCGAGTTTGCCGTCGAAGGAAAAGTACGGGCGACGGTACATACTACCCCTTTGGAGTCCATTAATGACGTGTTCGATCAAATGAAAAAAGGAGCGATCGAAGGGCGTATGGTAATGGAAATCGCTTCGGCATAAGCCTAGGCTTATAAGCATACACTTCGTAGCCAGGAGCTAAACTTTTTCGTAAGGTTTAGCTCCTTTTTCATTACGTTAAGTTGAAGCACACTAGCGTAAAACCCTTCAGTCTCAGGATTCACCATTCATCCCAAAACTAGCCCGATTTGAACTATCTCCGCTGGTACGCTTGTTTCAATCCTCAGAACTTGGTTTTAACGCTTCCCTCATGAATAGAAGTCTCACTTTGATCATAACCCTTGCCGTCCTCCTGGTGGTAGACTGGTACGGTTTCCAGGCGGTGAAGGCCGCTACCCAACAGGCTTCACCGGGCTGGCAACGCTTTGCCCGACTGCTGTACTGGAGTTTCCCCGTGGTTGCCTTACTCATGTTTGCTCTCTCCGCTACGCTGGGCAGCGATTTCTGGGGCCGGTTTAAAATTCTACGCGGGTTTCTCTTTAGTTATATTCTGATTGGTTACCTGGGGAAGATCTTCATGGTACCTTTTCTGTTGCTTGACGATCTCAGTCGGGCCTTCCGTTGGGTCATTTCGCATTTTAACTCTTCGTCTACGGTCGATACGCCCATTGTTGCGAACGCTCCTGATGCGGCCGTACCAGCTCCAACGGCCCAACTGCGTGATCCGGATACCATTTCCCGTTCAGAGTTTCTGGCCAAATCTGCTCTGGTCGCTTCCGCGGTTCCGGCCATTGCTTTTACCTATGGCATTGTATCGGGAGCCCACGATTACCGCATCCGCCGCGTACCGCTGGTACTGAAAAACTTGCCCAAGCAATTTGACGGCTTACGGATCGCCCAGATTTCGGATATTCACTCGGGTAGTTTCTTTAATAAAACGGCGGTGAAAGGCGGTATTGAAATGCTACTTCGCGAGAAACCCGATATGGTCTTCTTTACTGGTGATTTAGTGAACGACCGGGCTATCGAGGTAAAAGATTACAAGGATGTGTTCAATAAAGTGAAAGCTCCGCTGGGCGTTTTCTCAACCCTGGGCAACCACGATTACGGTGACTACGCAACCTGGAACAGTGCCCAGGAAAAACGACAGAACCTACTGGATCTCGAACGGGTCCACCGCGAGATGGGGTACGATATCTTGCTCGACGAACACCGCTTCCTGGAAATGGGTGGTGAAAAACTGGCGATCATTGGGATTCAGAACTGGGGTACGGGCGGCTTTGCCCAGTACGGAAATCTGAAAAAAGCGGCGGCCGGGACGGAAGAAGCTCCGGTGAAACTCCTGCTCTCCCACGATCCGAGCCACTGGGATGCTCAGGTTCGTCCGTTGTTCCCGGACATTGATGTACAGTTTGCTGGCCATACCCACGGAATGCAGTTTGGCGTCGAAACCAAGTACTTCCGCTGGAGCCCGGTTCAGTACCGCTACAAACAGTGGGCGGGTTTATACGAAGAAGGCGATCAGAAATTATACGTGAACCGGGGTTACGGCTACATTGGCTACCCGGGTCGCGTCGGGATGCCGCCGGAGATTACGATTTTTGAATTGAAGAAAGGATAGAAAACGAAGTTCATCGTTGTTAGGTACTAGTTGTTAGTTCTTCAATGATTGAATCTTCCATTCCTATTGATAGGATCTTAAAAAGCCACGCAGAAAATTTTCTGCGTGGCTTTAACTTTTTATCGGTTGAAACATCTTTTTCGCAGGCTTGTTTTTACCTTAACTACTGTGTTCACCCGATTCAAATCCCGAATGTTATGAAAAAAATACTCCTTGCTCTTAGTTTGCTTATCAGCGGAACGCTGTCTTACGGTCAAAGCTGCTGTGAAGAAGCTACCGCTGCCTGTCACGAAACGAAGGATCAGGCCAAAGGTCTAGCTCCCGATCCCATGCAGTTGATGGCTTCTACCAAAGAGTTTCAGGCCATGCACGTAGAACCCCTCCCCTTCACCTTCGTTAGCAAGGCCGGTGGCGAAATGATCAAGATGGATGCTCCCGACGGAAAAGCGGCAAATGGCTTTTTTATCAAGGCTAAGAATCCCTCGAACAAATACCTCCTGGTCTATCAGGAATGGTGGGGTCTGAACGATTACGTAAAGCAGGAAGCTGAAAAGTACTACAATGAGCTCGACGGCAAGGTAAACGTACTGGCTCTGGATATGTACGACGGTAACGTGGCTACCACCCGCGAAGACGCCGGAAAATACATGAGTCAGGCGAAACCCGAGCGTTTGGAATCGATCATGAAAGCGGGCATTAACTACGGTGGTCCCAAAGCTGAGTTTGCATCGATTGGCTGGTGCTTTGGTGGCATGCTTTCCCTGAAGTCCGCCCTGCTGGAAGGTTCACAGGCGGTGGGTTGCGTCATGTACTATGGTCGCCCGGAACAGGATATTGATAAACTAAAAGCCCTGAAAACGGACGTGATCGGTTTCTTCGGTAAGAAAGACAAAGGCATTCCTCCAACCGTAGTAGAGCAGTTTGAGAAAAACATGAAAATGGCCGGTAAAAAAATTGAAGTGAAGATGTACGACGCTGACCACGCCTTCGCCAATCCCAGCAACCCGATCTACGATGAAGCCGCTACGAAAGACGCCTTTCAGCATTCGTCGGAATATCTGAAAAAGAAGCTGCTGTAAGTTTATCGTTTGCTGTTTTCAGTGTTCAGGATTTTTGCCACGAAGGTACTAAGCCACGAAGTCTCACGCAGTAATAAGCTCAACGTAAGACTACTTTCTGAAAACAGAAAACCGCTGACTGAAAACTAAACCGCCCGTACTTTGCGTTACTATCCTGTAAACTACATGATCCGATGAAAAAGCTGATATTCACGTTACTGATTGGAGCCATGGTGTTACCTGAGTACGCCTCCGCTTCATCTTCAAGCCCTTCCGCAGGCACCACGGTACAAACCGAACAGGCCCACGCTCGTAAGCGACGTTCGTATCGCAAAAAGAAAGGTTTCATGTGGGGTTTGTTCCGGAAAAAAGACAAAGGCTGCGGCTGTCCCAGTTATAAATAATGGCAAACGTACTTTCTATGTTTAACCTGTCTCACAAGGACAGGTTTTTTCATTCTCGACTGTACCTTTGCTTTTCGTTTTTCAGCAGAGAATTATCTCGATACGTTCTCTGATTTTCATACATGGTCAATGCCCGTAGGTGCGTTGACGACCAACGGTTAATTATTCCCAATGAGCAAATATTTTCATTTAACGGTAAAAGAGGTCGTTCGTGAAACGGAGGATACCGTTACGATTCACTTCTGGCACCCACCCCATGCCACCATTCCCTATAAAGCCGGTCAGTTTCTAACGCTGATTGTAACCGTCGAAGGTAAAAAATTACGTCGGGCGTACTCCATGTCCAGCTCGCCTACTAAAGATGCTTCCATCGCGGTCACGGTCAAACGACTGCCGAATGGCTTAGTCTCTAATTACCTCAACGATCAGGTGAAAGTGGGTGACGTGATTGAAGTGATGGAGCCGATGGGCCATTTTGTGTACGAGCCGCAAGCCCAGAAAACGGGCGGTCTAAGCTTTTTTAAATCCAATAAAGGCCGTCATCTGGTGTTTTTCGGAGCCGGTAGTGGCGTAACGCCGCTGATGTCGATGATCAAAACGGCCCTGCCCGGCGAGCCTCAGTCTAAAGTCACGCTTTTCTACGGCAGTCGCACGGAAACGGGGATCATCTTCCGTGATCAGCTTTCGCAGTTGCAGGACCAGTACGGCGCTCGCCTGGAAGTGGTGCACGTACTGAGCCAGCCCCAAAGCTGGGATGAACGCACGGGTCGGATTAATCAACAGGCCGCCATTCGTTTATTGGACGAATTCGGTGTCAACGCCCGTTCGGCGGAATACTACATCTGCGGGCCCGACGGCATGATGGAAGAGGTACAGAACGCCTTATCTATTCTGGGTGTAGCTAAAGATCAGGTTCACAAAGAAAGCTTTGCTCCTTCGAAAGATACGCACGGGGAAGTCGTAGAAGACGAAGACGATAGTAAACTCAAAACCCGTAGCGTGACCATCATCTACGAAGGGGCTGAGTATAAAGTGGAGGTGAAGCCTCACCAGACGATTCTGGAAGCAGGACTGGAAATGGACATTGATCTGCCCTACTCCTGCCAGGCGGGGATGTGTACGGCCTGCATGGGTCGTTGCAAATCGGGCAAGGTACTCATGGACGAAGAAGATGGCCTTTCCCCACAGGAAATCGACGCTGGCTTCGTACTCACCTGCGTAGCCCACCCGCTGACGGAGGGGGTAGTCGTGGAAATTGAGTAAATGAAGTTTTCAATCTTCGGTTTGTAGTGAATTGCTAGCCTTTGCTCTTGTATCTCCATTTCACTAAAAAGCCAGCCAGATTTATTCTGGCTGGCTTTTTAGTATGAACGCCTGGTTAGTAGTTGTCTACTGAAAACGGTAAACTCAAAAACAGTCCACTCTCCTAATTCCAAGGCTTAATTCCCCAGTAGGGATTGCGTTGAGCCTTGATACTGTCTTTGATGTGCTCTTTGATAATCCGATCGCGTTCGGCCAGATTGATTTTCTTTCCTTTCATTTTTGGTAAGACCAGTTGCTTCGGCTCTACTTTCTTCAGGTCAATTTTTGTAGCCGTTACTACGGTGACTCCATCATTATAATCCAGTTCCAGAATGACTCCCGGTAAGCCAAACAACCGTTCGGGACCCGCCGATACGGGTAAGTCATCGGCAAACCAGGCTACAATTTTCTGCTGGTTAGCCGGATCTTCCATCTCTGCTTTCATGCACACGTGGCCCGCAACGTCTTTGAGCTGATTCAGTATTTTCCATTTGGGAATTTTGAGTGAATCCTGAATCACATAGGTTTTGCCACCCATTTCATGCCATTCCGTAATAGTCTCCTTGTCAAAATCCCGTTGGACCAGGTAGTCGTCCTGCCGCCACGACCAGCGACCATCGTCGGTTTCGCCCTGTTCGCCTTCGTAGGTGTATACACTCTGAGCGGGTGTAAAAACCAGTTTTAGTTTTGTTTTCTCTTCGTCGTCGTTCCCCCACATCATCTTTGCCCGATCCTTTTCTTCCTGACTTAGAAAAGGCAGTTTGGCGATGAGCTTGGTCCAGTACGTTTTCCGTTCGTAATTCACTATTCCTTCAATGTCCTGAGCCTGTACCAGGGGAAGTACCGTTACGAGTAGGATCAGGGTTTGTATGACTTTCTTTTTCATTGATTCGTTGAATACAGTGCTTGACTTAGAACCCACCATTCCGACGCAGATTGGCTTTGATGCCCCGCATGTTGTACGTATAACTGAGCATAAAATACCGGGTAATGGTTTGTACCTGTGTCTGGGTAAAGAAGTTACCCGAGGCTCCCTGGTTGATTCCGAGGTTGCGGCGGAAGACATCGTAGGCCGACAGGCGAACCTCTGATTTTTTGTTTTTACCCAACAATTTATACACGGCCATATTCAAAATAGGGATGTTTTGATCGAGTCCGAAGCGGTCGTTTTTGTAAATGTTGTAATTGAAGGTCGCGTTGAAATACAGCTCCCAGGGGCCTTTCACGTTCATCTGTCCGCTGTAGCTGGAATTCCAGATATTCTGATTTTGTCCCGTGTTGATCGAGTATTTCACTAGGTTATACGACCAGTTCGCATTTCCGTAGAACGTGAAGTTTTCGCTCGGGGTTAGCTCTAGGTTCAATCCCCAGTTGTAGCGATTGTTATTGGTACGGTTCTGAATGTCATTGATGAGCGTATAGCTGCGACCAAAGTTGATATTAGAATTCACCCCAATGTTAGCCTTATTTTTCTTGAGTGGAAAACCAAAGTTTAGATACGTCCCGTAATTCTGTCCACCCGTCAGGTTAATGGGTTTCGTACGGGTAATCAGTAAAGAGTCAATGGTTTGACTATAGACGATTTGATTAACGTTGTACGAGTAATTGATGTTTCCAAAAAACCGCGTGAAGGACGAGGGGTTAAAATACTGAAACCCGGCGTACGCGTTATGACTGACCGTAGGTTTCAGGTCCGGATTTCCCTGCGTAACGTAGAGCGGGTTGGAATAATCAATAATGGGTTGCAGATCACGAACCGAAGGCTGCTGCACGCTACCGGAATAATCCATGTAGAGATAGCGGTTGTTCTTCAGATCGATGTTAACATTGACACCGGGTACAACCACCGTGTAGGATCGATCGACGTTCATGAACTGACTCGCGTTCTGGTCCGTTGCAAATCGTCCCGCGATGTTCATCTGAATACCTGCCAGTCCGGCTCCGATGTTGAGACCTTTGTAGTTGTAACGAAAGCCCGTACCGAGTCGATTGTGCATGATCTGGTTGGTATAGTAGCGGCTCAGTGTATCGTTTCGCCGATTACCTTCCTGCTGGTCATATACATTGCGATCTACTTTATCCTGCCGTACCCCGAAGTTGTAAAAGCTTTCCCAGGCAATGCGTTTGGTCACGGGCTGTGCGTAGAACAAGCTGGTCCTGATCTGATTCTGACGGTTGGTGTTGTCCGTTAGCAGGTTGAGCTGGCGGGGTG